>NZ_JMQR01000085.1:0-13478 GCF_000698025.1 Brevundimonas sp. EAKA
ATCTTGACGACATCATCGTCACCGGCGCGCCCTATGGCATAAGCCAGCGCGCCACGACGATCGCCACAGACGTGATCGACGCCCAGACCCTGGCCACCGCGCCGGCCGTTTCCCTGGGCGATCTGGTCAGCACTCGCCCCGGCATCCGTTCGACCGACTTCGCCCCCGGCGCGAGCCGCCCGGTCATTCGCGGTCTCTCCGGCCCCCGCGTGCAGGTGTTGACCAACGGCATCGGCTTGATCGACGCCAGCTCGGTCTCGCCCGACCACGCCGTAGCCACCGACCCGGCCGAGGCCAGCCGCATCGAAATCATCCGCGGGCCGGCGACGCTGGTGTATGGCGGATCGGCCATCGGCGGCGTGGTCAATGTCATCGACGAACGCATCCCCACGTCCATTCCCGAGGGCGGGATGTCAGGCGTCGTCTCCACCCAGGCGTCCAGCGTCGACGACGGCCGCAGCGCGTTCGGCCGCGTCACCCTCGGCAGCGGCAATTTCGCCTTCAACATCGATGGCGTGAAGCGCAAGTCGGACGATTACGACATTCCCGCCCCGGCCCTGTCCGCCCGCAAGGCCGCAGCCGACGGCGTGGAACGGGGCGAAGGCGGATCCCAGCCCAACAGTTATTCGGATCTGGAGGCCTGGGGCGTCGGCGGTTCCTATATCGGCGACAAGGGATTCCTGGGCGCCTCCTACAAGAATACCGATAGTGAATACGGCACGGTCGCCGAGGAGACCGTCTTCATCAAGCTGAACCAGGAACGCTATGATGTTCGGGGCGAATATCGCTTCGACGACGGCCCCTTCTCGGCCTTGCGCGGATCCTACGGCCACGCGGACTACACCCACACCGAGTTTGAGGATGTCGGCGAGCCCGGCACGGTCTTCAACTCGGACGGCTGGGAAGGCCGCGCCGATCTGGTGCAACGCAAGCGCGGCGATTGGAACGGCGCGGTCGGGGTTCAGTCCCTTTCTCGCAACTTCCAGGCCATCGGCGAGGAAGCCTTCGTTCCGACGACCGACATCGACGAACTGGGCGTCTACACGGTCCAGCGTCTGGACCGCCAGGGTTACGGCTTCGAGGGCGGCCTGCGTTATGATCGTCGCGAACTGAGCGCCACGCCGATCGGCGAAGACCGCCAGGTGGACCGCACGTTCGACAACTGGTCGGCCTCGGCCGCCGCCTTCCTGCGGCCCGCGCCCGGCCTGTTCCTGGGACTGAGCCTGGCGCACAACGAACGCGCGCCCAGCGAGGTGGAGCTTTTCGCCGACGGGGTGCACATCGCCACCGCCGCCTACGAGACCGGCGACGTCAATCTGAACAGCGAAAAGGTCAATACGCTCGAAGCCACGGCGCACTATGATCGCGGACGGTTCACGGGCGACCTGCACGTCTACCACTCGTGGTACGACGGTTTCATCGACGAGCGGGCCACCGGCGAAACCTTCCTGTTCGAGGAAGAGAACGAGGAATTCCCGGTCTATCAGTTCGTCCAGACCGACGCCCGCTTCTATGGTTTCGAGGCCGAAGGCTCCTACACGGCCTGGCAGAACGGCGACCGCAAACTGTCGCTGGAAGCCGCCGCCGACTTTGTCCACGCCCAGACGGACCTGGGTCCGGCAGCGCGTATTCCGCCCTATTCCCTGACCGGCCGCGTCGCCTGGACCTCCACGCCGTTCGACGCCAGCGTCGAGGTGCGCCATGTCGGGGAACAGGACCGGGTCGCGAACGAATACGAACTGCCGACCGACGACTACACCCTGCTGAACCTGGCCGCCGCCTGGCGTCCGCTGACGGATCGAAACGTCACCGTCTTCGCCGAGGCGCGCAACCTGACCGACGAGGAAGCCCGCGAACACGTCTCCTTCCTCAAGGACATCGCGCCTCTGCCGGGCCGCAACCTGCGGGTCGGCGTCGCCTACCGCTTCTGATCCGGGCGGAAACCATGTCGGGGCGGCGTCGCATCAGCGCGCCGCCCCTTTTTTTGTATTGATCACCCGCGCCCGGCGAACTCGCTTCGCCAACCCGCAGCTTCGACCGCAATATCATAGCGATGGTTGGCGTCGTCCCAGGCGAGATCCATCCGGTGTTCGCCGTCGACGGCGAGGGATCGAACGCCTGCGCCGGCCGTCACCTCCGCCTCGCCCCTGCCTGTCAGGACCAGAACAGGCGCCGCGCCGCGCCAGTCCAGCCGCGCCGACACGACTTCGTCCCCCGCGCCGACGAACCGTCGGTGAAAGCCGTCCGGCCCCATGACCTGCAGATCGACGCCGCCGGCCGTGCTCCAGTCGTCCTGAAGCCGTTGGCCGCCTTCGACCGTATAGCGGCGCGGCCCGGCCTCCAGGTTCATCCGGTCATAGACATGAAAGACCGCTGTGCGGTTGCCCGTGTTGACGAAGCTCAACCGCACCCGGTCGCCCGCCGTCTCGCGCTCGCATTCCAGGGCGTAGACGCCGGGACAGGCCGGGCGGAAGCCGGCGACCTGGTGCGGGCGTGTCGGTTCGGCGGGAGTCGGCGGGGTGGTGCGGCCGTCCAGGGCGGCGGCACGCGCCGCGTCTGCCTGGGTCGCCGGCAGAGGCACGGGCCGGGCGTCCACGCCGGAGAAGTCGAGGCAGGACGTCAGGTCGCCGCACACTGCGCGCCGCCAGGGCGAGATATTGGGCTCCATGACCCCGAAACGGGCCTCCAGGAACCGGATCACCGAGGTGTGGTCGAACACCTCGGAATTGACCCGACCGCCCCGGCTCCAGGGCGACAGCACATACATGGGCACCCGCGGCCCCAGACCGTAGGGACGGCCGCGGTATTCCGGCAGGTCCAGACGCGCGTCGGCGGGGCTGGCCTGAAGGTGATATTCGCCCGCCAGATCGACGGTCGAGCCGCCCTTCAGTCCGCCCGCCGCATCGCGCGACGGCGGCGCCGGCGGCGGCACATGGTCGAAGAAGCCGTCGTTCTCGTCGAAATTGACCAGCAGGACCGTGCGCGCCCAGACCTCGGGGTCGGCGGTCAGGGCGTCGATCACCTGGGCCGTATAGTCCGCGCCCTGGGCCGGGCTGGACGGGCCGGGGTGTTCCGAGCCGCTGGCGGTGGCGATGACATAGGAGACCTGAGGCAGACGTCCGGCCAGGACATCGGCCTTCAGTCCGTCCAGCGCCCGCGTGGTCAGGCCCCGCTCGACCAGGGCCGGGTCGGACCCCGGCGCCCCGGCGACCGCCTTCTGGAAGGCCTCGAACCCGACCAGGGGGTTGTCAGTGAAGTTGTCGGCCATGTCCTGATAGACGCGCCAGTCGATCCCCGCCGCCTGCAGCCGCTCGACATAGGTGGTCCAGCGATAGGGCTCCATGGCCTCGCCCTCGCCCGGCAGGGTGTCGTGCGAATTGCCGATACAGGGACCGCCGCGCTCACCCGACCCGTCGTTACAACCCGACCACAGCATGACCCGGTTCGGATTGGTGCCGGTCTGAAGCGAACAGAAATAGGCGTCGCACAGGGTGAAGGCGTCGGCCATGGCGTACTGGAACGGAATGTCGGCGCGCTCATAATAGCCCATCGAATGGGCGTGCTTGGCCTCGGGCCAGCGGCCCATCCGCCCATCGTCCCAGGCCGCCTGGGCGTCGGGCCAGCTGTGCGGCGTGCCCTCGACCCGCATATGGGCGAAGGTCTGACGCGTGTTCAACGGGAAGGGCGCCAGCCAGGCCGGCCCCTCGCCGCCGCCGTCATGTTGAAGCAGCACGTCGCGCGCGCGGCCGTCGACGCCGGGCGCAGGGGCCGGATGAGGATCGGAGAAGCCCCGCACCCCGTTCATCGTGCCGAAATAATGATCGAAGGAGCGGTTCTCCTGCATCAGGATGACCACATGTTCGACGTCCTGGATCGTACCCGTTCGCACCTTCGGCGCGATGCTCAGGGCCCGCGCCAGCGAGGGAAAGGCGGCGGCGGCGGTCAGGCCGGCCAACAGGCCGCGGCGGTCGATCTTGGGCATGGGTGATCCCCGTTTAACTTGGAACGGTCGAACCCGCCTGCTTGAAATACGTGCGGTTCAGGCGAGCGTGAAGACGACAGCGCCGTCATCAGCGCTGCTTCCGCCGGGCTTAGAACTCGACTGTGACAATCAACACCACGCGCCGGCTCAAGAGGATGCGCCCTTCAGCTTCAAGGCGGCGCGACGATCAACCCTTGAGCCGGTAGGGCGCGACGGCGGCGAACAGTTGCTCGCGATTGCTCACTCCGATCTTCAGATAGGAACGCCGGACGTGCGTCCGTGCGGTCTCGACGCTGATGCCGAGATCTTCGGACAGGGTCTTGATATTGGCGCCGCCGACCAGAAGCTTGATCAGACGATCCTCCGACGGCGTCAGGCCGAAGATCACGCCCATGTTCGCCCACAGGCTTTGATCCTCGTCCTGGGCGATCGGGAAAAGCTGAACTGCGATCACCTCGGTCTCGTCGACCCTTTCCACGCGCATGAGAAGCGGCCTGTGGTGATCGCCGACCATGTGGATCTCGGGGGCTCCGTCGAGACTGCAGACGAACCGGCGGAACTGTTCCGCCGCCGCCTTGCCCCGGACGACCAGTTTGCCGCCGCTGAGCGCAAGTTCGTCAGACGCATCGACCAGGCGGATGGCTGCGGCGTTCGCATCCAGCACCTCCAGGGTCTGTGCGGAAAGGAAAAGGCAGGCGATGGCGTGGTTGGCGAACCAACGGGACAGGTGAAGAGAGGGAGCCTCATCCTCCCGTCCCGTTGCGCCTGCCAGCGCAACGAGCCGAGAAGTCATCGGGAGCGACATGGTTTACCAGAGATTAATAGTCTGGCTTGGCTATAAGTACGCCCCGTCCCCAAGTGTGGGTATTGCGCCCTTGATCTCACGATTGAGACTGGAAGATCGGATTCGCGTCGTCTGCTAAGGACGGCGCCAATCCTGCATCATAATCTGGCCGAGATCAGGATAGTCAGTGCCGCGTACCATACAGGGATTCACCTCCCCCCTTTCCGTCTTGCCCATTGGGCGCCCAGGATCGCTTCCGACAGACCACGCGCGGAGCCCCCGACGGGCCAACGCCGGATCATGATCGAAAGCTTCAGCTTTTCGACACAAGGCCTGACGCCGCCCGAAGCCGCCGAAACCTATCGCGACCTCTATGACGGCGGCGCGGACGTGGTCTCAAGCGGACAGACCGTGTCTGCTGAGGTCACGGCTCATCGCCTGGATCGTCTCATCCTGTTTGATCGCCGGCTGACGGGCGTCGGGCACGCCCGTCCGGCGCAGCGCGTCGGTCTCAACGGCTTTTCCCATTTCGTCGTTCATCTGGTGGTCGAGGGCGTCCTCGTCGGCAGCGAGGTCAGCGGTTTCGAACAGGCCCGCCCGGGCGACCTGGTGCTTCAGGATCTTCGCCGACAGACCCGAACCACGATCCCGGATGGACGTCTGATCACGGTCAGCGTGGCCCGTGATCTGATCGAGGCTGCGGCCGGCGCCGCCAACGGCCTGCATGGCCGCGTGTTGGACCCCGATCAGGCCGGTCTGCTGGGGGACTATCTTCTTTCCTTGTGTCGCCGGGCCGGTGCGCTCGAGCATGATGCGCTTCCGACGGTGTCCCGGACCTTTGTGGATCTGCTGGGGCTCGCCGTCGGCCCGACAGGCGGCGGCGCCACGGCTTCGAAACGGCGGATGGAATTTGATCGCCGCGAGGCCATCCAGAGGATCATCGAGCAAGGTCTCGGCGATCCCGGCCTCAATGCAGGCGTCATCGCCAGGGAGACCGGCGTTTCCAGGGCCACGCTATACCGGCTGCTCGCGCCCCACGGCGGCGTCGACAGTTTCATTCAAAGCCGGCGGCTGGCGGCGGTTCGCACCACGCTGGATCGCTCGGACGACACCACGCCGCTCGCCGAACTGGCGATCCGATACGCCTTCCGCAACGAAGCGGACATGCGCAGCCGTTTCCGCGCCCGCTTCGGCCTATCCCCTGCCGCCTACCGCAAGATGGTCGATGACCCGACGCGTCGCCTGGAGACGATCAAACGGCGCTGGGTGTCCTGGATGGTCGAGGTAAGGTAAACCGGCGTTGACCACGCCGGTTAAAGTGACTTTCAGGCGTAGCGGATAAATGTGAAGCCTCGCTCCCGGAAGGACGCCTGATGGTTTCGCGCTCTGACATTCTGAAAACGGCCACGCTTGCAGCGGCCGTCTCCCTGCTGGGCGTCGCCCCTGCCTTCGCGGGCGGGGTTTCGATCGGCATTCGAGCGACAGCTCGAACCATCTGCCGGGTCGAGGTCGGCGCGGCCGTCATCCCCGCCTTCGAAACCGGCGAAACCGGCCTGGGCCGAATGACCGAGCTCTGCAACAACGTCGAGGGTTATCGCCTGATCCTCAACCATCCCGCCGGCCTGATCGACGCCTTCGCCGTGGTCGACGGCCAGCGTGTGCCGCTCTCCTCGACGGCCACCCAGACGGTCATCATCGACAGCAATCAGCCGGCGTTCCGCCAGCGAGACCTCGGCATCATCCTGTCGTCGCCTCAGCACGCCATGAGCCTGAGCCTCCGGGCCGAAGCCAAGGGCATGATCTTCTAGATCGAACAGCCGGCGCCGGGCGACAACCCGAGCCGCGGAGAAAAGGTCAGGGTCACAACGTCGCTGTAGGCGCCGGCGGGCTGGGCGGACACGTCCTCGCCGCTGACCGTGACCTGCAGCGGATGGCTGCGGCCAGACGGCGCCGGCGTGCGGTCGCACACCAGAGCCGCCCCCGTCTCGACCGGAATTCCGCCCAGACGCATCGAATAGCGCAGGCCGGCGGCATCCGCGTCGCCACGACGCAGCACGCCCCATTTCGACGACACGCTCAACTCGTAGGGCGAGGTCGACTGCGCGGTCACGACCACGGTTCCGCTGGAGGACTGATCGGGATTCAGGACGCCCAGGTCGATCTCGCCCCGTCGCATGCCTGCGGATCCGATAAAGGCCGAAATCATGTCCGGCGTCTCCAGGTCCAGCGCGACCCGGCCGGCCTGCTGAATCTCCGCCGCGTCGAGCCGCTCCTCGCCCGAGTAGCAGACGTAACGAACCTCGAGCGGTTCGTAATAGTCTCCCGATCCCACAGACTGGCCGGCCGGCGCCATCAGCCGGAAACTCTCGTTGACGACGTCGCCCGCAGGCCCGGCCTTGAAGCTGACCACGGCGCCATTGGTCGCATTGGGCTGTTCTGCGCCGCTGAAAAACACCGGCCGGGAAGAGTCACGCGCCCATTCGACATCGTAACCCTGTGGCCCGCCCGCCCCGAACTGCGAACGACCGCCCCGGGGGTCAGGGTCGACCAGGATGAAGCGGACGGCCGTCACGGAGGGATCGGTCCGGCTGACCCGGATGTTGAATGCATGATTGATCGGCGCACCCGAGAACGGATCGTAGCGAACGGACAGGCCCGTTCCCTGCGACTCGAACCCTGCGCATCCGGCCTGTGCGGCGGCCGGCGCGAACATCAGGGCGAGCGCGGCGAGACCGGTCGGCAAAACGATCTTCATGGGCGGGGCTCCGGTGTGATGACGCCCAGACGGACCAGGCCGTCCGCGCCAGCGGGAATGACGATCATATAGGTCTGCGCGCCGTCGACCCCGGCCTCGATCCGCCAACGGCCCGGCCGAAGGCCCTGAACGGCGAAGCGGCCGGAGTTGTTCGTGAACATCCGCACGCCGGGCTGATCCGGTCGCGCCATCTCATAGGCCGTGCCGACCAGGAGCTTCAGCGGCGCGCCGTCCGCCTGGACAAGCTGGCCGGTGGCCGAGACCGAATAGTTCGAACCGACGGTGATCAGATAGCCGGAACGATACGGCGGCAGCAGTTGCACCGAGCCGGCGCCGATGTCGTAGCCGGTAGGCGCGTCCGGCACGTCGAACATCACCGTGCGCGGCGAATAGGCGCTGAGTTCAGGCGTCACGGCCCCGCCCAGCCGACCGGACCGCGCGGTGTAGTTCTCCTCGCGGGGCTCCACATAGACTTGGGAGTCGTTCAGGCTGGCGTGCGGCGCGAACAGGGCGAAACTGTCGTAGATCGGACGCGACACGGCCATCTTGCCGTCCGCATAGACCAGCGCGCCCCCGGCCCGGAATGAAGTCCGCTGATCCGAGATTTCGCCGCTGTCGGCGTTGAACGACGTCAGATGGGACCCGCCGATTTCGGCGCGGTTCAGCAGGGCTGTGAACGACCCGTTGACCCCGGCCGCGTCTTCGGACGTGTCCAGGTTCGCCGCCGCGCTCCAGGAGCCGACGCCCCGTCCGCGCGAGGTCTGGTACCCGACACGCGCCCGATTGCGGCGACTGTCGACCTCCGCCGTCGCGCTGGCGTAGGAGCCCATGCGATAGGTGAGGCCAAACCGGATGCCGGTCTCGGTGCGGTTCTGACGCTTCTCGAAATTCGCCTCGGCATTGAACAGCAGCCGGCCGCTGGCGCGCCAGCCGTAGCTTGCGCGGGCCGACGCCTGGTCTTCTCGTGCGCCCCGCCCCACGGAATAGAAGACGTCCGCCGAAACATACTGGGTCGTGCCGATCGACTGCGAATAGGTGACCCCGGCCTCATAGGCGAAGGGATTGTCCGCCAGTTCGACGCCGGGCGTGGCGAAGGATTCGCTGATGGTTTGGACCGTGGCGTTCAAGGAACGGGCGCTGCTTCGGTCGGCGCCGAAAACGCGTTCGAAGCTGAGGTTCAACGCATAGCCTTCGCCGATATCGGCGATGGACGATCCAGCCAGATTCATGCCGATCGTGCCGATCGGCGCCGCCCAGACGATTTCACCGCCCACCACGCCGCCGCGTGCGCTGGCCTGGAAGTTGGCGCCCGCCGTCAGATCGTCGGTCAGGCCGCGCCGATAAAAGCCCGACCCGGCCGCGTCCCCCGAGTATTTCCGGCCGCCCTGATCGAAGTCTGTGCGTGTGCCCGCGTAGAAGCCGAATTCCGTCAAGCCGGCCGCAAGCAGGCTTCGGTCGAAGAAGATGGAGAAGGAGAAGACGCTCTCGACGCCCGCATCGTCGCGGATCACCAGCCGCACGTCATTGCCGCCCTGGGCGAAGGGAAAGTCGCTGACGTCGTAGGAGCCGGGGTTCAACCGCGTCTGCTGAACCGAGCGGCCGTTTATGAACACCTCCACCGTCGAAGGCCGTACCAGGGTGAAGGACCGCTGGCCCCTCGGCTGGATGTTCCGTTGGGGATCGAGATCGGCGTAGACCCGCTCCAGCGACAGGCCCGCGATAGGGCTGCCCCCCGAAAAACCCCGCGCCTGGGGTCTCAGATCACCGGCCGTCCAGCGCCCGGTGCGTGCGACGTCGTCGTAGACCAGACGCGTACCCTCGCGGATGAACGAATCCTCCAGGGTCGCTTCGTTCTCGAGGACGACCCCCCGGAATCGGACCGCGCTGTCGATCAGCAGGCTGGGCGTGCCGAAGCCGGTGTCTTCGCCCACATGTACATAGTCGGTCGTCAGATAGGTGGTCACATAGGCCGAAAGCTTTGCGGGCTTGGCCACGGGCCCGCGAAACTGTTCACGTCCCCCGGAAATGCTCAGGCTGGTTCTGGGCCGCACATCACGGCTGATCGACAGCGTCAGACCGAAGGTGGCCGAATCATAGGCGATCGGAAAGCCGAGGGCCGTCAGTTCGACGGTCGAGACCCGCTGCCGGCCCGCCAGGGCGCTGGCCAGCGCCTGCCAGGAGGCCGGCGAAATCACGGGCTGAAGCAGGTCCAGAAGCGGATCGACGTCCACCTGGATACGCGCGTCGGCGGTCAGCAGGTAAGAAATCTCGCCCAGGATGAAGGGGCCGTCCTTCAGCGGTCCGCCGAGGTAGACGTCGCGGCCGGAAGGGTTCAGCGCCGGCGACGGGGGTGCGGTCTGAATCACTTCGAACGCCGCCTCTGACGCGGTTGAATAATAGGAAGGCGGTTGAGCGTCGATCACACGATCACCGATCCTGAACCGGCGTCAGTTCGACCGTCACCGCGCCATTCGGCTGCGGCAGGCGAATGTTGATCGGCAGCCGGCGCGTGGCGCCCGAAGGCACCAGGCCCAGGCCCATCAGCTGCTGCAGTTGCTCGGGCTCCCAGGATTCGCGCAGGATTTCGTCGCCGTTCGGCGCGCGCTGCACCAGGGTCAGACGGTTCTTGCCGACATAGCCGTAGGTGTTGCCGGAGTTGCTGACCATGAGCACAGGGCGGCCGACGCCGTCCTCGCCCGTCTCGATCGCCACCGATTGGACCGCGAGGGCGGACACGGCTCCGGGCGCGCCGACGCTGACCAGAACCTTGAAATTATACAGCACCTGAATCGCGTTCTGGTTTTCAGGCAGCACGACAGGCAACTGGGCGACCGTGACGAAGAAGTGCTGGCTGGCCTGGATCTCGGGGTCGCCGACCCACTGAATCCGGAACGCCTGGGACTGGCCCGGCTCCACGGTGGCCTGGGCCGGGAAGACCAGAAGGTCTTCGGCCTCGACATCGGTTTCGCGCAATTCGCCGTCGACGACGTCCAACCGGCGGGCGGTCAGTTCGACGGGAACTGTGGTGGAAAAAGTATTCTGGAGCGTCAGCACCGTCGAGGTGCGCCGGCCAGAAGACAGGAGATCGATGATCACCGGCTGAACATTCAACGCCGTGGCGGGAATGCCCGAGGCCAGCAAGGCCGCAGCAGTTAGAAGGACTCCGACGAGGCGTCGGGCGGCGGCGGGCATCATGGGAAACTACCTGGTGGATCCAAAGGGGGTCGGACCGGCCCTGTGCGGGGGGACCGGTCCGACGGACGCCGACGCCCCCGTGGGAACGTCGGCGCTTATTGGGGCTTAGGCGCCCGGAGCAACGGTCACATTGACCGAGCCGGTGTAGGCGCCAGCGGCCAGCCTACGGTCGGTGTTGGAACCCCAGTTGGTCGCGATGTCGCTCGAACCGCCCGACGTCGCCACAGCGCCGCCGTTCGACGCCGCTTGGGCGAAACGAACGTGGGTGTTGCTGTCGCTCAGGCTGACGTGGCCGCCGAAGCGCTGGGCCACGTTCGAGGCGCCGGCGGTGCTGGTGGTATCCAGGGCCAGGCCGTTGATCGTGGTGTCCAGGTTGTAGCGGATGAACTGGGCGAAGCCGCCCTCGGTCAGGCCGTTGCCGGTGGCGCCGGTGCGGGCCAGAACGGCGCGGTCGACGGTGACCGAGTTGTTCACGCCGTTGCAGAAGGCGATGATGCGGGCGCCGTTCAGGGCGTCTGCGATTTCAGTGGTCACGCCGCTGCGGACCTTGGCTTCCGAGTCGGTCAGGTCGCCGGCCAGGGTCACGGTGGTGGCTTGAGCCGAGACGCCGCACTTGGCGGCGACCGAGGCGTTGATCGCGACGGATTGGCTGTCTTGAGCCGAGGCGGCGCCGGCGGCGGTCAGGGCGATAGCAGCGGCCGAGGCCGCGAAAACGATACGCTTCATAGGGTAGTCTCCGTCTTGGATTGAGCGCCGGAGAAGCCCGGCGTGTTTTCGAGCGGGCGGAAGGCCCGTCGAGGGCTCCGTCGCCCGCGATATGCGGTCGACGAATTCGATAGGGCGCGATGCGCCGATCCGGCCGAGGGCGTGCGCATCAGGCGCGCGCTCCGACGACCAGAGTGATGGTGTCGCTGTAGTCGCCCGCGGCGAGGCGCTGGTTCAGCGTGGACTGGTCCGGCCAGTCTATGGTCAGGGTCACGCCGCCCGGCGCCGCGATGCCTGAGCCAGAGCCCAGGCCCCCGCCCGGCTGGTCCGATGCGAAGTCGCAGTTTCCACCGGCCACGATCTGGTCGGACAGGCAGCGACCGCTGCGCACGTCGCCGTCGCTGGTTTCCAGCGTCAGCCGTACGCCATAGCTCTTGTCGAAGGCGTATCCCGACCCGTCGGGTGCGCCGGTGGTGTTGACCAGACGGCCCTTCTCGCCCCGAACGCCGACGGCGAAAGGCGTGTTGCAGTCGAGCGGCAGAGAGACGCTGAAGGTCTGGGCCGTCTCAAGATCCGGGGTGACGCCGCGCAGAGGCGGCGGCGCAATCCGGCTGAAACCACACCGACCTGGAATGACGGCTGAGACGGTGATGTCCACGCCGGCGTCCTGCGCGGCGGCAGGCGCTGCGGATCCGAGGACGCCGAGGATCGCCAGACCCAGGGCGGCGCCACCGGCTGGGTATCGCGCACGGCGGCGCATCCACGTCGGCTCACCGCCGACATTCGCGTGCTGGATAGCGTGCAATGCCCGTCCCCCCGCGGCGCCCTGGGTTCGGGCGTCTCGCTGACCGGACTGTTGCAGTTAAGAAAACATTAAGCGTCGCCAGATTTGGGTATATCGCTGTGGGCGATATAATTTTCCTCAGCGTTTTTATGTATTTCGCCTGATTGGGGAATTAAACGCCACCGGCATTCGAGGGGGTTCAGACCCGAAACCAGGGGCATTTGGGCCGGAAATCCAGCGCCGGCCTTGCCAGAGCGCCAGGGGAATCATGACCGCAGCTACAACCATGACGACACACGCCAGGCTGGTCGCAAGACCGAACCGCGTATCGATATTCCGGTCGCTGACCACGCCGGTGACCCACGGCCCCAGTCCGACGCCGACAACGGACACGGCGGCCAGAAAGATGGCGTTCACCCCGCTGCGGATCGGATCAGGCGTCAGCGGCTGCAATCCGATCAGCGCGGACGCGGCGGCCATGCCGCTGCTCGCGACCAGCAGACTCAGGCATGCAAGCGTCATCGGCAGCCAGGTCGTGGTCATCAATCCGAAGGCGGCGAGCACCGAAACGGCCAAGGCGCCTGCCATGACCGGCGCCGGTCCCGACGCCTTCATGCGTTCGAGCCCCAACAGCCATCCGGCCGTCAAATGGCCCGCAGGAGCCGCGACCAGCACCACGCCGCCGATCGCGATCGCGGCGTGACCGCTGCTGAGTTCATGCGCGCGCGCAAGGATGGACGGCATCCAGGCGCCCGCCGCCTGAATCGACAGCACGCACCCGGCGCTTGCCCCCATAAGCCCGAACACCGCTCGTCCGTCCCCGGCGAGCCAGCTGACGGCCGTGCGCAGGCCCCGCGTCGGTTCCGCCGAAACCATCCGACGCCCCCGCGCCTTCCAGAGAAGGCCGCCGATCAGGCCGAGGTTGAGCAGGATCGGAATCAGGGAGGCCGAGCGCCAGGGTGAAAGGCCCGCCACGGTCTGCCCTCCGACCAGCAACAGAATTGCGCCCATCAGAAAGAAGCTGCCGCTTCGTCCGGCGGCCGACCCGCTCGTGAACATGGAAACGGCGCGCGCGCGCCCCATGCCGACGCTCGACGACCCAAGGATCATAAGAGCGGCAGGTGCAAAGGCGGCCTGGCCGACCCCCAGCACCATCCGCGCCGCCATCAGGGCTTCATAACTCGAGGCCAGAGCGAAGGCCGCGCCGCCGACCGTCCAGACGGCCACGCAAAGCGCCATCAGCCGGAAGGGCTCGATCCGCCGCCCCCAGTGC
>NZ_JMQR01000086.1:0-13231 GCF_000698025.1 Brevundimonas sp. EAKA
CTTCCCACCCGGTCGCTTTGCGCCCCCCTCCCCCAAGGGGGAGGGAGAGGCGCTTATGCGTCGGCGTTACCGCCGCACGCCCAGTTCGCGCAGCAGTCGGGGCTGGTTGTAGACGGTGCGCAGGGCCTCGGTGATGGCGGCGGTCGAGACCGTGACGGTGCGGTTCAGTTCGCCGTCGTAGCCGAAGCTGCCGCCCAGCGAGTGGATGTTGCCGTCGAAGGCGGCGCCGATGACTTCACCCTTGGCGTTGATTACGGGCGAGCCGGAGTTGCCGCCGATGATGTCGTTGGTCGAGACGAAGTCATAGACCGTCGACTTGTTGACCTTGCCCTCGGCCGCCATCCAGTCCTCGGCGGCGTTGAAGGGCTCGGCGCCGGTGTTGCGCTCGTACAGGCCGCCGATCTCGGTGAAGGGCGTCACCGTCACGCCGCGATAGGTCCAGCCCTTCACCTGGCCATAGGACAGGCGCAGGCTGAAGGTGGCGTCGGGATACAGGTTGGTGCCGTAAACCGCGAACCGGGCCTGGGCGATCTTTTCGCCGGCGCGGCTGGTCGGGCCGGACACGGCCGATTCCCACTGGGTGCGGATCGCCTGGGCCGCATCGTCATTGGCCAGGACGAAGGCGATCAGCGGGTCGCCCGAGGCGGCCAGCTGTTCCGGCGTCATGGCCAGGGCCTGGGCGCGGAAGGCCGGGTCGGCCAGGCGGGTGCCGTCCACCAGACGTTCGGCGATCTGCTCCGGGCTTTCCTTGCCCAGCAGGGCCTTCACGTCGGCGTTGTCGACGGTCAGATATTCGCGGGTCTTCGACAGCCAGAAGTCCAGATAGATCTTCTCCAGATCGTTCGAGATCGGCGTCTCGGTCGCCAGGCGGCGACCCAGGGCGGCGATGTCGGCGTCCGAATAGCCGGCGCGGCGTTCGGCGACCGGCTTGGCGCGCTCCTTGGCCGCGCGGACGATGGACTTGGCGTAGCTGTACAGTGACGAGCGTTGGCCGGCGGCGGCTTCCAGCTGGCGGTAGGGCAGGTAGAGGTCGCGCTGGGCGGCGGCGACGCGCTCCAGTTCGGCCCACGGGTCGCCGATGCGCTGGGCCAGGGCCGGGTCGGCGGCGACGCGCTGGCGCAGTTCCTGTTCGGCCGTCCGCTTCGTCGCCATGAAGGCCGGGTCGGTCAGGGCGCCCTGTTGGCCGTAATAGACCTTGAAGCCATTCTCCAGGCCGAAGATCGGATCGACCGAGACGCGCTTGGCCTCTTCACCCGTCGTCGAATATTCCAGCAGGCGACCGCGCAGTTCCGAGGTCTGGATCAGGGTCAGCGGCAGTTGCTGGTCCCGCAGGGCTTCCAACTGGGCCATGGTCAGCAGGCGCGAGGTCGAGCCGGGGTTGCCGGCGACGAAGGTGACGTCGCCTTCCTTGGGCGCATTGGGGTTCCAGGCCAGGTGGTTCGGCGTGGCGACCGGCTTGCCGTCCTCGTAGATGCGCAGGAAACCGGCATCCAGGGCGTAGCGCGGGAAGTTGAAATTGTCCGGGTCGCCGCCGAAGAAGGCCGCCTGGAACTCCGGCGCGAAGACCAGGCGCACGTCGTCATACTTGCGGAACTTGTACAGCTTGTACTGGCCGCCGCGGTACAGGCTGATGACCTGGCAGGTCAGCTTCTGGTCGTCGCCGCAGACCTCCTTCTGGATCTTGTCGATCTCGGCGGCCCGGGCCTGGACGAAGGCGGCGCCCTCAAGCCCGGCGCCGGCGCCGACGACCCGGTCGGTCACATCGGTGATGTCGGTCAGGATCTCGGCCGTCTGGCCGGGGCATTTCTTCTCTTCCTCGCGGGTGGCGGGCATCCAGCCGTTCTTGACGTAGTCGTTCTCGGCGCTGGACAGGTCCTGGACGCAGCCCACGACACAGTGGTGATTGGTCAGGATCAGGCCTTCGCCCGAGACCAGCGAGGCCGAGCAACCCTGCAGGCGGACGGCGGCGTTGCGCACGCGGTCCAGCCAGGCCTGGTCGATGTTGGTGCCGTACTTCTCGTTCACCGTGGCGATGGGGAAGTTGTCGAAGGTCCACATGCCCTCGTCGGCGCGGGCCGAGGTCGCGGGGGCGGACAGGACGACGGTCGCGGCGCCGAGGGCGGCCAGCGAGGCGGTGAGACGAAGGGACGGCAGGGACATGCGGGGTTTCCTACAGAGGGCGGAGCGAGGATGGTCCGCCTGTTAACTTGTAACTAGCGCCGTTTCGGCGACGCCGCCAAGAGGCGAGACGGCCTTTGCCCTACGGCCTGCGGTCGCACGGGTCAAAAGCAAGCCTTACCCCGATTTAACTTGGCCGTGATGCCGCGCTCGCTCAGATAGACGGACGTATCGGGGATTTATCGACAACCATGTCGCTTGCGCTATCAACCTTGCTCTACGAGTGGCGTCGCTACATGGCGGCCGTCGTGGCGCTCGCCTTCTCGGGATTGCTCGTCCTGGCCCAGGTCGGCATGTTCATGGGCATCGGCAAGGCCTTCACGGCCCAGATCGATCGGGCCCGCGCCGACATCATGATTCTGAGCCCGGGCGCGACCGCCCTGTTCAACGGCGGCCCCTCAGGCGTGCCGCGGCGAATCATGCCGGTGGTCTATCAGCATCCGGAAGTCCTGGCCGTGGCCGATCTGGACGGTTCCGGCGGTCGTTGGCAGAACATCGTCAAGGATAAGGAGCCCGGCGGCGACCCGGCCGCGCCCGGCGCCAAGAAGATGGAGTTCGTCAACGTCACCACCATCGACGCCGTGCCTGGCGCGGTGACGGTGCCGGTCGACTATTCCGACGACCTGGTCGAGGCCCTGCGTCAGCCCTATGCGGTGGCGGTGGACCAGACGGCGCTGGGGCGATTGGGCGTCAAACTGGGGGATCAAGCCAGCTACAACGGCAAGACGGTCCGGGTCGCGGCCGTGACCCAGGGCTATCCCAACATGATGCAGGCGACGGTCGTCATGTCGCGCGACACCCTGCGGATGCTGGGCGAGGCCAACACCGGCGAACGGGTCGGACCGCTGATGGTGCAGATCAAGGACCCGGCGCGCGCGCCCATCGTGGTCGCCCAGCTGAACTCTATCTCGAACGGTCAGTTCAAGGCCTGGACGCGTCAGGATCTGGCCAAGGCCAATGAAGGGGCGATGATGAAGGAGAGCTTCATCGCCATCATGCTGGGCTTTTCGCTGTTCCTGGGCGTGCTGATCGGGGTGGCGATCACCTGGCAGACGCTGCGCGGCGCCATCATGGCCAATATCAAGGAGTTCGCCTCGCTGCGCGCCCTGGGCGTCGCCATGGGGTCGCTGCGCTGGATCGTGCTGGAGCTCAGCTTCTGGGTTGGGATCGCCGGGGTGCTGGCGGCCTTCGTCCTGACCTGGGGGGTCAGCCTGCTGGCGGCCGGCTCGGGCCTGACAATGTCCTTCCCGCCCATGATGGTGATGATGGTTTCGCTGATGCTGATCGTCATCGCCCTGCTGTCCGGTCTGTTGTCGCTGGGCGTCCTCAAGAACAGCCAGCCGGCGGACCTGCTGCGATGAACACTCATACGAAAGTGCACGGCAAACACGGCGACTTCGCCATCGAAGCCAAGGGCCTGGTCAAACGGTTCAAGACGGGCCGCAGCTGGGTCGAAGTCCTGAAGGGCGTCGATTTCGATGCGCGGCACGGCGACCTGACCATGGTCATGGGCCCCTCCGGTTCCGGCAAGTCCACCTTGATCGCCAACCTTTCGGGCCTGCTGAAGCCCGAGGAGGGCCGGGTGGACATACTGGACGTCGACGACCTGTGGACCTACGGCTCGGGTCGGATCGACAAGTTCCGCCTGGACCACTGCGGCTTCATCTTCCAGGGGTTCAACCTGTTCCCGTCCCTGACCGCCCTGCAGCAGGTCATGACGGTGCTGAAGTATCAGGGGCTGTCGTCGGCGGACGCGAAGAAGCGCGCCACCACGGCGCTGGAAGAAGTGGGCCTGGGTCATCGTCTGCACCAGAGGCCCAACGCCCTGTCCGGCGGCGAGAAGCAACGCGTCGCGATCGCCCGCGCCCTGGCCAAGGACCCGCAGATCCTGTTCGCCGACGAACCGACTTCGGCGCTCGACGGCGAAAACGGCCAGGTGGTCATCCGCCTGCTGCGCCGGGCCGCAACCGAACACGGCGCCGCCGTGATCTGCGTGACCCACGACCCGCGCCTGGAAGCCTGGGCCGACCGGGTCATTCACATCGAGGACGGCCGGATCCTGGACGATCAGCGCCGCACTCCTGATCCCGACGCCCAGCTGGCGTCCCACTAAGACCCTTTTCCAACGGACTGAACCGTCATGCCCGCCTTCCTCAAAAACAAATGGCTCTGGATCGGCCTGGTCCTGATCATCGTCCTGGTCGTCGGCTTCATGGCCTTCAGCAAGGCCGGGGCGGCCAAGAAGGCCCAGGTCGAGAAAGAATCCGCCCAGAAGATCGACAGCCCCTACGCCGCCATCGCCAACGGCAAGGCCGACGTCGAGGGCGGGGTGATCAAGGTCGCCGCGCGTCGCGGCGGCGTGGTGCGTGAAGTCTTCGTCAACGAGGGCGACCGGGTCGTCACCGGCCAGATCCTGGCGCGGCAGGAGGACGACGAGACCCGTCTGGCGGCGCAGAGCGCGGCTGCGGCTGTGTCGGAGACCCGCGCGCAGCTGGGGCTGACGCGCGTCGAACTGACGGCCGCCCGGCGCGAGTACAACCGGCTGTCGCGGCTGGCCTCGACCAATTTCGTCGCCGCCCAGCGTCTGGATCAGGCCCGCGATCAGATCGCCCAGGCCGAAGCGCGTCTCGCGTCGCAGGAGGCCGCGATCCAGACGGCCCAGTCGCGTCTGGACGAGGCCCGCTATAATCAGGAACTGACGGTGATCCGCGCGCCTATGGACGGTCGGATCGCCCGCCGCTACGCCCAGCCCGGCGCCGGCGCCTCGACCCTGAACGTCACCGCCATGTTCGACCTTGAGCCGGACACCGACCGCATCGTGCGGGCCGAGATCGTCGAGGCGGACCTGCCCAATGTCACGGTCGGTCAGGAGGTCGAACTGACGCCCGAGGGGGATCCGACCAAGATTTCGGTCGGGCGGGTCCTGCGCCGCGCCGCAGTCTTCGGCGCCCGTCAGCTGCAGTCCGAGGATCCCTCGGCCAGGACCGACGAACGGGTGGTCGAAGTGGTGGTCTCGGCCGACAACACCCCCTTCCTGATCGGGCAGCGGGTGCTGGTGAAATTCATGAAGCCGGGCCAGAAGGCGGGCGTCGCCCGCCCGGCCAGCGCCGGAGTGGGCCCCAACCAGGCCATGCGTCCGGCCGGCCAGTCGTAAGCCGGCGGGTCAGCGGCCGGTGAAGTCTCCCGGCCGCTTCTCCAGCACCGCGTTCACGCCTTCCAGATGGTCCTCGGTCATGTGGGCTAGGGCCTGCATGGCGGCCGACAGCTCCAGGATCTGTTCGAAGGTCTGGTCGCGGCCCTGGCGCATCAGGGTCTTGGCCATGCGCAGGGCCTGGGGCGGCTGGGCGGCGATCTGGCCGGCGGTGATCAGGGCTTCGTCCATCAGCCGATCGTGCGGCACGACCCGATTGACCAGGCCCCAGCGCTCGGCCGTCTCGGCGTCGATGCTGCGGCCGGTGAACAGCATTTCAGCGGCGCGGGCGTAGCCGACGTCGCGCGGCAGCCGCCAGGCCCCGCCGTCGCCGGGAATGATGCCCAGCTTCAGGAAGGGCACGCCGAAGCTGGCCCGGTCCGAGGCGATGCGGATGTCGGCGGTGGCGCCGATGCCGCAGCCCAGGCCCATGGCCGGACCGTTGACGGCCGAGACCAGCGGGATCTCCAGATCATAGAGGCTGCGGACGATCCGATGGACGACGCGGCGATAGCGGGCGCGGATCTCGGCGCCTGAGCCTTCGAACAGGTCGCGCCGGTCTCGCATAGCGGTCAGGTCGCCGCCGGCCGAGAAGGCGCGCCCGGCGCCCGTCAGGACCACGCATTTGACCGTCATGTCGGCGTTGGCGCGGGCGCAGGCGTCGGCGAATTCGTCGCCGTCGGTCAGGTCGGGCAGGGCGTTCAGCCGGGTCTCGCGGTCCAGCGTCCAGATCAGGATCGCGCCCTGTCTGGTTTCGGCGATCAGGCCCATCGGTCGTCTCCTCGTTCCGCCTCCGTCATCGGACGCCGACGCCGCGTTACGCAAGCCCGGAATTGCAAAAGCCCCGGCGCGGACCGGGGCTGCTGCACGTCGGGCTTTCGAGGCCGTCAGGGTTTCTTGGGCGTATAGGGTACGAAGTTGGACGGATGGCTGACCGCCCGTCCCGAGTTCGACGGCATGTGCCGACTGTTGACCAGCATCCCGCCCCACAGGGCGAAGGACATCATGGCGTGTTGGAGGTTACGCTCCTTATCGTTCATTTTGGCGTCTCCTTTCGCAGAACGATGAAAAGAGACGCGTCGTACCTATGGAATCTCACCATCAGTCGTTTCGCGTCAGAGCCCAAGATAGGCAGTTTTGCGGAAATTGCAAATTTATCGATCAGCAAGCGGAGTATATTTCTTGATGGTGTCACATTGAGCAGGGTCCCGCGCCCGGCCGGGCCGCCGAAATCGATCGCCACGCCCTGTGTCATGGTATGCGCCGTCGATGGCGAAAGCGGCCTGTGTCTGGGGTGTTTCCGGACCTTAGGCGAGATCGCCGGCTGGCGCGCGCTCAGCGACGCGGAAAGGGCGGCGGTGATGGCGGATCTGCCGTCCCGGCGGTCTCGGGTGGACCCGGCCAAGCTGGGCTAGGACGGCTCGGGGCTTAAGCTTTCGTCAGCCAAGTCGGTTCACCGCATTCCAACCTGGGTCGGATAGGCAGGGTGCATGATCCGCATCGACCTTCAGTCCGCCGCCGTGCTGAGCGTCGCCCTCATGGCCTCGTTCGCGACAGCTTTCACGATCCGTCATCTGGACGGCGGAGAGACAGCCATGGCGGCTTCCGCCGATGTCGCTGTCGCGGCTTCCGCGTCCGGAACCCCGACCCAGGTGGTCAAGGGGCCGGACGGTCACTACTGGGCCCAGGCCAGGATCGATGGCCGTGCGGTCCAGGTTCTGGTGGATACGGGCGCCAGCGTGGTGGCCCTGACGCGCGCCGATGCACGTCGGCTGGGTGTCGATCCAGCGCCGGAAGCCTTCACCGGCAAGGTCCAGACCGCCTCGGGCGTGGTGCGGGCCGCGCCGGTCGAACTGAAGACGATCTCGGTCGCCGGGGTTCGGGTCGATAAGGTCGAGGCCCTGGTGGTCGAGGAAGGCCTGACCTATTCGCTGCTGGGCATGAGCTATCTGGGTCGGCTGTCCGCTTTCGAGGCGACGCCGGCGGGTCTGACGCTCAGGCCCTAGAGATCCCGCATCTGGCGCTTAGCTTCGCGGAAATACTGCCAGCCGGTCCACAGGGTGATGACGGCGGCGAACCAGATCAGGAAGACGGCGAAGGATTCGAACGCCGGCTGCCACGACAGGGGCGAACCGTCCGGCTCCTGCAGGCCGAAGGCGTTCCACAACAGGGTCAGCTGCAGCGCGGCCAGGGCGACCATCTGCACGGTGGTCTTCCACTTGGCGGCCAGGGTGACGGGCAGTTCGATCCGCCCGGCCATGGTCTCGCGCAGGGCCGAGACCGCGAACTCACGGAACAGGATCAGGCCGCAGGGCAGGGCGATGCCCGGCAGGGAGCCGGAGGCGAGCACGCCCAGGATAGCCCCCGTGATCAACACCTTGTCCGCGATCGGATCCAGGATGGCGCCCCACCGCGTGGTCGAGTTCCAGCGGCGCGCCAGGAAGCCGTCGACCCAGTCGGTCGAGGCGGCGATGACGAAGATCCAGAAGGCCCAGATCCCGAACTTGGCCTGGGTGTCCGGCGACAGCCAGGCGTCCAGCGCCCCCGGCGCGGCGCCGGCCATCATGGCGAACATCACCACACCGGCGAACAGGCGGATGCCGGTCAGGATATTCGGGATCGGATTGGCGCGGTGCGGATAGGTGGTCATGGCAGGATTTCCAGCAGGGACGCGAGCAGGGGATGAAGCGTCTCCGCGAACGGATTGGCGATGGTCACGCCTCGATAGACGAAGCCGTCCTGCATGTCTTCGGAAAGCAGAAGGCCGCAGCCCGCTTCGGCGGCGACGGTCAGGATCAAGGCGTCCCAGATCTGTAGATTGAAGAAGGCCGCGGCCTCCAGCGCGGCGTCCATGGTCGTGGCCGAGGCGGCGGTCAGCCCAACGCCAGCGCTCCAGTCCAGCACGATCTTCCTGGCGACCTTCGGCGGGTGTCCGCCCTTGCGTGTCAGGATGTTGTAGAACTCGCCGGCAACCTGGGTCGGGATGACGAGGTTCTGCTTGGCGAGCGTCTTCAGCACCCCTAACGCGCGCTGACGCTTGGGTTCGTCATCACCGATGCCGGCGGCGTAACCCAGAACGTTGGTGTCGAGCGCCAGTTTCAAGCGTAACCGTCTTCACGTGTGATGCGTCCGGGCGCGCGGGCGGGCAGGGCGGCCAAATCGTCCACAAGGGCGTGCAGCCGAGCGACGCGTTCATCGTCTGTCGGCTCGCCGGCGGTTGCAGGCGTAATCCGCACCAGCGGCTTGCCGTGCGCGGTGACGACGTAGGACTCGCCAGACGCCACCTCGCGAAAGATGCGCGAGAACTCGCGATTGGCCTCAGTCGCGGTGATCGTCCGTTCCATGGTTCAATAGTAGTGTTTTCCACTACTCGCGCAAGTCACGCCAACGGTTCGAACCGCGGCTTGTTCGTCAGGGCGCGCAGGACGCCGTCGGCGATGCCGAAATGCAGGCCGGTCAGGGTCAGTTCGCCGGCCGCCTCGCGCTCGGCGATCCAGGGGAAGGTGCGCAGGTTCTCGATCGACAGGCGGACGACGGCCTCTTCGGCTGCGCCTTCGACCTGATCTTCGGACACTTCCTCGGCGACGCGGCGGACGACGGCCGAGCCCTGGGCCACCCAGGGGGCGACGAAGTCGGCGCAGATGTCGGGCGCCCCGTTCAACATGGCGTCGACCCCGCCGCAGTGGGCGTGGCCCATGACGACGATGCGGCGCACGTTCAGCACCTTGACCCCGAACTCCAGCGCCGCCGACACCCCGTGCAGCAGGCCGTCAGGCTCGTAGGGCGGGACCAGATTGGCGACGTTGCGCACCACGAACAACTGGCCGGGCGCCGCGTCGAAGATCAGGGCCGGATCGGCGCGGCTGTCGGAACAGGCGACGATCAGGGTGTGCGGCTTCTGGCCCAGCTCGGCCAGGGCTTCGTACCCGGCGCGGGCGGCGGGCCAATGATCGGTGCGGAACCTGCGGTATCCGGCGGTGAGTTCGTCGTCGATGTCGCTCATGACTCGCCTGTAGCCTCGCTTCAATCCGGACTCAACGGCCACGAGGCCGCAAGGCCGAGGCCGAACTTCAGCTTTTCCTGAAGAAGGCGTGGATGCGTTCGGCCAGGGCCTGGTTGATTCCGTCGATCTTCAGCAGGTCCGCCACCGAGGCGCGACCGACGCCCTTGGCGGAGCCGAAGGCGTGGAGCAGGGCCTTCTTGCGGCCGGGGCCGACGCCTTCGATCTCGTCGAGGGGATTCTTCTTGATGTCCATCGAGCGGCGCTTGGCGTGGGCGCCGTTGGCGAAGCGGTGGGCCTCGTCGCGCAGCCGTTGCAGGTAATAGAGGGCCGGGGACTTCAGCGGCAGCATGAAGGGGGCTTTGCCGGGCATGAAGAACTTCTCCATGCCCGCATCGCGATCCGGTCCCTTGGCGACGCCGACCACGGCGATGTCGTCCAGACCCAGGTCGGCCATGACGGCCAGCACCTCGGCCAGCTGGCCCGCGCCGCCGTCGATCAGCAGCAGGTCGGGACGGACGGCGTCCTCGCCCTCCTCCTCGTCCTTGACCAGGCGGGCGAAGCGGCGGCGCATCACCTCGCGCATCATGCCGTAGTCGTCGCCGGGGGTCAGATCCTCGCCCCGGATATTGAACTTGCGATACTGCGACTTCTGGAAGCCGTCGGGGCCGGCCACGACCATGCCGCCGACCGCATTCGTGCCCTGGATATGGGCGTTGTCGTAGATCTCAATCCGCTCGGGCCGGGTCTCCAGACCAAAGGCCTCGCAGACCTCGTCCAGGATCTTCCCTTGCGCCGAACTTTCGGCCAGGCGGCGGCCCAGGGCTTCGCGCGCATTGGTCAGGGCGTGATCGACCAGCGCCAGTTTCTCGCCGCGCATCGGGCGGACGATCTCGATCCTGCGATCCGCCTTCATCGAGAAGGCCTCCTCCAGCAGTTCCAACTCGTGCGGGCGGATGTTGGACAGGATCAGGCGTGGGATCGGCTTGTCCTCGTAGAACTGGCCCAGGAAGGCGGCCAGGATCTCGGGATCGGTGTCGGTCTTGTCCACGCGCGGGAAATAGGCGCGGCCGCCCCAGTTCTGGCCGGCGCGATAGAAGAAGACCTGGACACAGGCCTGGCCGCCGTCGGAGTGCAGGGCGAAGACGTCGCCCTCGGCCACGCTGTCGGCGCTGACGGAGTTCTCCATCGAGATGGCGGACAGGGCGCGGATGCGGTCGCGGACGCGGGCGGCCTGTTCGAAGTCCATGGCGTCGGAGGCGGCCTGCATCTCCTGCGACAGGCGACCGATGACGGCGCGGGACTTGCCACGCAGGAACTGTTCGGCCTCGGTGACCAGTTCGCCATAGTCCTCAAGCGAGATCAGGCCGGTGCAGGGGGCCGAGCAGCGCTTGATCTGGTGCAGCATGCAGGGGCGGGTACGGGTCTCGTAGACGCTGTCCGAACAGGACCGCAGCAGGAAGGCCTTCTGGAGGGTGTTCAGGGTCCGGTTGACCGCCCAGGTCGAGGCGAAGGGGCCGAAGTAGTGGCCGGGGGTCGTGTGGGCGCCGCGATGTTTCTTCACCTGGGGCGCGCGGTGGTCGCTGCGGATCATCAGTTCGGCGAAGGACTTGTCGTCGCGCAGCAGGACGTTGAAGCGCGGCTTCAGCTTCTTGATGAAGTTGGATTCCAGCAGCAGGGCCTCGGTCTCGGACGCCGTGACGACCAGCTCCATCGACCGGGTCTGGGCCACCATCAGGCCGATCCGCTGGGTGTGGAACCGACCCTGGGCGTACTGGACGATCCGCTTCTTCAGCGACTTGGCCTTGCCGACATAGAGGCAGGACCCGTCTTCGCCATACATGCGATAGACGCCCGGCTTGTCGGGCGCCCGACGCGCCTCGTCGGCGATCAGGGCGGCGGCCGTCAGGTTCGAATCGAGCGTCTCCTCGGTCATCCGGGGGGATATAGGCTCACGACCGGCGAACCAGAAGGACGCCGGCCAGAACCAGGCCCACGCCGGCGATGCGGCCCAGGTTCAGCGGCTGGCGTGGGACGCCCAGGGCGCCGAAATGGTCGAGGATCAGGCTGAGCAGCAGCTGGCCGCCGACCATCAGGGTGATGGTCATGGCCACGCCCAGGCGCGGCACGCCCCAGGCGGCGGCGACCACGAAACAGGCGCCGTAGACTCCGCCCAGCCAGGCGTACCAGGGCAGGGCGCGGGCGGCGGCCATGTCGGGCCGGGTCTGCATCAGGGCGGCGACGACGCCCAGCACCGTCGTGCCGACGGCGAAGGAGATGAAGGCGGCGTTGACCGGCGAGGCGACGGCCGAGGCCAGCCGGGCGTTGGTCGGCGCCTGCAGGGCGGTGGCGCCCCCGGCCAGGACGACGACGAGGATGGCGATCAGCGACGGGTTCATGCGCCTTGGCTAGCATGCCCTCGGCCGTTTGTTAGCCCGAGATGAAGCGGGCGGCGCGTTCGCCCTCGGGATCGCCGGCGACGCCGAAGCCGCGGTTGATGGTCATGTGGCTGTCGTCGGGGGCGGCGACGACCTCGGCCTGGCCGCCGGCTCGGGTCAGGGCCTGGGCCAGGTCGCGGCTCTGGACGGCCGAATCCTGACGCCGGGCGACGTGGAAGATCAGGAAGGGCGGATAGGCGACGCCGGGGCGGACGCGCAATGTCGGCGACAGGGCGGCCGCCTGGTCGCCGAAAGCCTGGTCATAGGTCTGGCCCAGCCACTGATCGATCCGGCCGTCCCCGCGCGGGGCGGTGGCGTCATAGCCCGCCCCGTCCAGCAGGATGACCCCCGCCAGGTCCGACGGCTTCAGCCCGACCGCGCCCAGATAGTCGGGGTCGATCCCGACCAGGGCGGCCAGATGGGCGCCGGCCGAGTGGCCCAGCAGATAGATCGGGCGGCCGGACAGGCGACGTTTCAGGTCGGCGACGGCGGCGGCGACGTCCATGGCGGACTCGCGGGCGCTGACGGCGGGAACCAGACGATAGCTGGTCGAGGCCAGGGTCAGGCCGTGCCGTTGGGCGTAGGCGGGCAGTTCGCTGACCATCGCCCGCTCGCCGCGCGACCAGCCGCCGCCGTGGACGAACATCAGGATCGGTCCGGAGCCGCGGTCCGCATAGACGTCATAGGCCTGGAGCGGGTCGGGGCCGAAGGCCCAGGTGTGGACGGGGGCCGCCGCGCTGCCGCCGGTCTGGTCGCGTCGGCGCCCCAGGCGGCGCTGCGCCAGGGCCGGGCCGGCCAGGGTTGAGAGGGTCAGGCCCAGCAGGGCGGCGCGGCGGGAGACGGGCATGGGACATCCTTTCGGGATCCTCAGGATAACGCCGTGCGCCGTCCGATCCGCCTCACCAATTTGTATCGATTTGTACGCCGTCGAACCATTCGGCCAGCCGCGCGCGACAGCCCCGGTTGACGTCGGCGGGCAGGGCGTCGGGCGCGAACCAGCCGACCTCGGCGATCTCGCCGTGGCTGGTGCGTTCGCTCCGGTCGAAGGCGTCGATGACGAAGACGGCGACATGATCGCCGGGAAAGAACCGCTCGTTGGCATGCAGCGAGACCAGACGCGGCGCCGCCCGCGCGATCAGCCCGGTCTCCTCGCGCAGCTCGCGCACCACGGCCTCATGGGTGGTCTCGCCCCGGTCAACCCCGCCGCCCGGCAGCCACCAGCCCGCCAGATAGGTGTGCCGGACCATCGCCACCCGCCCGTCTGCATCCACCGCCACGGCCCGCACGCCCAGCGTCTTGCCCCGCGACAGCCGCGACCAGGCGAAGAAGACGGGGCGGGTGAAGGGTTCGACGCGCTGACGCCAGTTCATCAATGTGTCCGCCCCCGGCCGTGGTGTGTGGCGGGATGTTCGATCATCTTTGGGC
>NZ_JMQR01000087.1:0-13109 GCF_000698025.1 Brevundimonas sp. EAKA
GATCCCAGCCGTGCGCTGGGGTCTTTCGCCGCCGTCTTCCCGGTCGACGGGCCGCTGGAGGCCAAGCGCTACGCCGTCTTCATCCTGATGGACGAGCCGGGAACCTATCCCAAGACCGGCGCCTATGTGGCCGCACCTGCGGTGCGCAATGTCGCCGACCGGATCGCCGGCTTCCTGGGGGTCGAGCGCCGCGCCGACCGCTGGCGCACGGCCACCGGCGAGAAGATCCCGGAATATCAGGACGTGCAGGGGGACGGCCTGTGAGCGCCCTGCACCTGTCCGATCTTCTGCGCCGCGACGTGGCCAGCGATCCGATCATCACCGGCGTGACCTCCGACAGCCGCAAGGTCGCGCCCGGCGCCCTGTTCGTCGCCCTGCCGGGCACGGCGGCCGACGGCCGCGCCTTCATTCCCCAGGCCCTGGCCCAGGGGGCGGCCGCCGTGCTGGCGCCGACCGACACGCCGGACAGCGCCGCGCCGGTGCTGGTGACCTCGGGCGACGTGCGCCGGGCCTACGCCATCGCCGCGCGCGGCTTCTACGGCGCCCAGCCCAGGACCTGCGTGGCGGTGACGGGCACCAACGGCAAGACCTCGGTCGCCGCCTTCTGCCGCCAGATCTGGGCCGGCCTGGGCCACAAGTCGGCCAGCATGGGCACACTGGGCGTCGTCGGCCAGAAGGGCGACAGGACCTACGCCCTGACCGGCCCCGGCCTGACCAGCCCCGACGCCGCCGAGGCCGCGCGCCTGATGGCCGAGCTGGCCGCCAAGGACGTGACCCATGTGGCGGTCGAGGCCTCGTCGCACGGCATCGACCAGCGCCGTCTGGACGGGGTGGCGCTGAAGGCGGCGGCCTTCACCAACCTGACCCAGGACCATCTCGATTATCACGGCACGATGGACGACTATCGCGCCGCCAAGCTGCGCCTGTTCGAGGCCCTGCTGCCGCGCGGGCGGACGGCGGTGCTGAACGCCGATTCCGACGCCTATTCCGCCTTCGCCGCCGCCTCGATCATGGCCGGGCTGGGCGTGATGGGCGTGGGCGAGCGCGGGCGCGACCTGGCCCTGATCGGCCGCCAGGCGACGCCGGAGGGCCAGCGCCTGACCCTGGACGTGCGGGGCGATGTCCGCGACATCCTGCTACCCCTGGCCGGCGCCTTCCAGGCCTCGAACGCCCTGGTGGCGGCGGGCCTGTGCATCGCGGCCGGCGACCGGCCCGACGCGGTGATCGGCGCCCTGGAAGGCCTGACCGGCGCGCAAGGTCGCCTGCAACGGATCGGCGCCGAGACGGGACGCGGCGAGGTCTATGTCGACTACGCCCATACGCCGGACGGGCTGGAGACGGTGCTGACCGCCCTGCGGCCCCACGCGACCGGCCGTCTGATCGTGGTCTTCGGCGCCGGCGGCGACCGGGATCGCGGCAAGCGGCCCCTGATGGGCGAGATCGCCGGCCGTCTGGCCGACGTGGCCATCGTCACCGACGACAATCCTCGCAGCGAAGAGCCCGCCTCGATCCGCGCCCAGGTCCGCGCCGGCTGCCCCGACGCGCTCGAGATCGGCGACCGTCGCGCCGCCATTGAGGCGGCGATCGAAATGATGCGCGACGGGGATGTGGTGGTCATCGCCGGAAAAGGGCATGAACAGGGCCAGATCGTCGGCGGGACGACTCATCCGTTCGACGACGCCACCGTCGCGTCCGAGGCCCTGTCGCTGAATGCCTGAATCCACCGCCCGCCCGCTCTGGACGGCCGCCGAAGTCGCCGCCGCCACGGGCGGCGTGCTGCACGGCGACGATCGCCCGATCACGGGCCTGACCTACAACAGCCGCGAGATCGTGGCCGGCGACCTGTTCCTGGCCCTGAAGGGCGCGCGCGACGGGCATGAGTTTGCGGCGAACGCCTTTGCGGCGGGCGCTGCGGCGGCCCTGGTCGAACGGCCGGTCGAGGGCGGGGCCTATGTCGTCGTGCCCGACACCCTGCACGGGCTGGAAGCCCTCGGCGTCGCCGCGCGCGAGCGGGCGCCCCATGTGAAGCGCGGCGCCGTCACCGGCAGCGTCGGCAAGACCAGCGTGACCCAGGCGATCAAGGCCGGGCTCGATCTCGCCGGGCCTGCCCATGCTTCGATCAAGAGCTACAACAACCATATCGGCGTGCCCCTGACCCTGGCGCGGATGCCGGTCGAGACCCGGCGCGCCGTGTTCGAGATCGGCATGAACGCGCCCGGCGAGATCGCGCCCCTGTCGCGCTTCGTCGCCCCCCACGCCGCCTGCGTCACCACCGTCGGCCCGGTCCATATCGAGGCCTTCGCCGACGGCGAGGCGGGGGTGGCGCGCGAGAAGGCCGCCATCTTCCAGGGGCTGGTCCCCGGCGGGACGGCGGTCGCGAACGGCGACGTGGCCTTCTCCGGCGTCCTGTGCGACGCGGCCAGGGCGGTCGGGGCGCGGCTGGTCGTCTTCGGGACCGATCCGGGCCACGACGCCCGGCTGCTGGACTTCCGCCCGGACGCCGAAGGGGCGGCGGTCGCGGCCGAGCTGTTCGGACGGCGGATCGACTACCGGCTGGCCCAGTCGGGGGCCCACTGGGGCCTGAACAGCCTGTGCGTCCTCTTGATGCTGGATGCACTGGACGTGGCGCTGGAGACGGGGCTTCAGGCCCTGGCCGGCTTCCAGCCGCTGGCGGGGCGGGGCCAGACGCGCACGGTCGCCGTGCCCGGCGGCGCGTTCACCCTGATCGACGAGAGCTACAACGCCAATCCCCTGTCGATGACCGCCGGGTTCCGCAGCCTGGGCGCCCGTCCGACGGGCGGCCGGCGGATCGTGGTCCTGACCGACATGCTGGAACTGGGCGACCAGAGCCGCACCCTGCACGAGGGTCTGGCCCAGCCCATCGAGGCCGCCGGTCTGGATCTGGTCCATGCGGCCGGCCCCGAGATGCGGCGCCTGTACGACGCCCTGCCAGCCTCGCGACGCGGCCTGTGGCGCGAAACCGCTGTCGAACTCGCGGCGGAGGCGTCCGCGCTGGCGGAGGCCGGCGATATCGTCATGGTCAAGGGATCGAACGGATCCAGGGCGTCCCTGATCGCCAGGGCCCTGGCCGACCTGCAAACCGCCTCTTCAAGCCCAGACGCGCCGCGCGCGACCCGATAGAGACCCCCGCATGTTCTACCTTCTGTATCTCTATTACGCCGACGTCGCGCACCAGTATCCGCTGCTGAACCTGATCCAGTACCAGACCGTCCGCGCGGCCCTGGCCCTGGCGACGGCGGCCATCGTGGCGGCGGCCATGGGCAGCCGGTTCATCAACTGGATCCGCGCCAAACAGGGCAAGGGCCAGCCGATCCGTGACGACGGCCCGGTGTCCCACCTGTCCAAGGTCGGCACCCCCACCATGGGCGGGCTGATGATCCTGGCGGGCATCGGCGTCGCGGTCTTTCTGTGGGGCGACCTGACCAATCCCTATATCTGGATCGTCTCGGGCGTGACGGCGGCCTTCGGGGTGCTGGGCTTCATCGACGACTACGCCAAGGTGACGAAACAGACCTCGGCCGGCCTGACCTCGAAACAGAAGCTGGCGGCCCAGACGGTGGTGGCGGTGATCGCGGGCGTTCTGACCGTGCTGTGGATGAAGGTCTCGCCGACCTCGCCGGGGCTCGAGACCTCGATCGCCTTCCCCTTCTTCAAGGCCGTGCTGCTGAATATCGGCTGGTTCTATGTGGCCTTCGCCGCCTTCACCATCGTCGGCTTCTCCAACGCCGTGAACCTGACCGACGGTCTGGACGGACTGGCGACCGTGCCGGTGATGATGGCGGCGGGGGCGTTCGGCCTGATCGCCTATCTGGCCGGCAACTTCGTCTTCGCCCAGTATCTTCAGGTCCACCATGTGCCGGGCGCGGGCGAACTGGCCATCTTCTGCGCCGCCATGATCGGCGGGGGCGCGGGCTTCCTCTGGTACAACGCCCCGCCGGCCAAGATCTTCATGGGCGACACCGGTTCGCTGGCCCTGGGCGGGGCCCTGGGCGCCATCGCGGTCACGACCAAGCATGAGCTGGTGCTGGGCATCGTCGGCGGCCTGTTCGTGATGGAGGCGGCCTCGGTCATGATCCAGGTCGGCTATTACAAGCTGACCAAGAAACGCATCTTCCTGATGGCGCCGATCCACCACCATTTCGAGAAGATGGGCTGGCCGGAATCGACCGTGGTCATCCGCTTCTGGATCATCGCCGGGGCGCTGGCGCTGATCGGCCTGTCGACGCTGAAGCTGCGTTGACGCCATGATCCCCGTTCCCGGTTTCGAGGGCAGGCGGGTCGCGGTCTTCGGCCTGGGACGGTCGGGGATCACGGCGGCGCGCGCGCTGAAGGCCGGGGGTGCGATCCCCGTCCTGTGGGACGACGGCGTCTCGGGCCGGCTTCAGGCCCAGGCCGAGGGCTTCGTCGTCGAGGATCTGACGACCGCCGACTGGTCCGGTTTCGCCGCCCTGGTCCTGTCGCCCGGCGCGCCCCTGACCCATCCCAAACCGCACTGGACCGTGGACAAGGCGCGCGAGGCCGGCGTGCCGGTCGTCGGCGACATCGAGCTCTTCGCCCGCGCGCTGGACGCCCTGCCGGAAGGCCGGCGTCCCTGGGTGATCGCCATCACCGGCACCAACGGCAAGTCCACGACCACGGCCCTGATCGGATGGGTGCTGCAGCAGGCGGGTCTGACCGTCCATGTCGGCGGCAATATCGGCATCGGCGTCCTGGCCCTGCCGGAGCCGACGCCGGGCGCCGTCTATGTGATCGAGGTCTCCAGCTATCAGCTGGACCTGACGACGAGTTTCGCGCCCGACGCGGCGATCCTGACCAACATCAGCCCCGATCACCTGGACCGTCACGGAGGGATGGAGGGCTATGTCGCCGCCAAGCGGCGTATATTCCAGTCGCGAAAGACCGCGCCCTATGTGGGGATCGACGATCCCTACGGCTTCGCTATCTGGCAGGAACTGAAAGCGGAGGGGAGAGCTGTCGATCCTGTCTCGGTCGAGCGGCCGATGGATGACGACCTCGGCATGTATCTGATGGACGATTGGCTGACCTATAATGCGGGCGGTCGTCCTGCCCCCATCGTCGATCTGTCGAAGGCTCGTTCCTTGCCGGGTCGGCACAACGCCCAGAACGCAGCCTTCGCCTTTCTCGCCGTGAATGACATGGGCATTCCCGAGGAGACGGTGGTCAAAGGCCTGCTGACCTTCCCCGGCCTGGCCCACCGGATGGAGGCCGTCGGCCATATCGGCCACGTTCGCTTCATCAACGATTCCAAGGCCACCAACGCCGACGCCGCGCGTCAGGCCCTTGCCTCCTATCCCAAGGTCTTCTGGATCGCGGGCGGCAAGCCCAAGGACGGCGGCATCGACGACCTGGCCGATCTCTTCCCGCGCGTGGCCAAGGCCTATCTCATCGGGGAGGCGGCCGAAGCCTTCGCCGCCACCCTCGGCGACACGCCCCACGTCATCTCAAAGACCATGGACGCCGCCGTCGTCGCCGCCGCCGCAGACGCCGCGTCCGCAGGCGGCGACCAGATCGTGCTATTGTCGCCCGCCTGCGCCAGCTTCGACCAGTACCCCGACTTCGAGGTGCGCGGCGAAGCCTTCCGCGCCGCCGTGCTGAACCTCGGCGCAACCCCGGAGACAGCCCGATGAGCGCCTCCTACACCCCCGCCTTCTCGCGCAACGACCAGAGCCCGGTTGCCCAGTGGTTCTGGACCGTGGATCGCGGCCTGCTGGGCGCGGCCCTGGCGCTTATGGGCCTGGGGGTGGCGCTCAGCTTCGCCTCCAGCCCCGCCGCCATCCTGGCCGATGAATCGATCACCGATCCCTTCCACTATTCCTGGCGGATGATGGTCTTCTCGGGCGCGGGCCTGACCCTGATGCTGACCAGTTCGCTGCTGTCGCCGCGCGGGGTGCGGCGGATCGCCGTCCTGGCCCTGTTCGGCGCCATTGTGGTGATGATGGCCCTGCCCTTCATCGGCGACACGGTGAAGGGCGCCGCCCGCTGGGTGAATTTCGGCCCCTTCAGCCTGCAGCCGTCCGAGTTCGCCAAGCCGGGCCTGATCGTCTTCGCCGCCTGGATGTTCGCCGAGGCGCAGAAGGGGCAGGGGGTGCCCGGCGTCACCATCGCCTTCGGCTTCTACGCCCTGACCGTCTGCCTGCTGCTGATCCAGCCGGACATCGGCCAGACCCTGCTGATCACCACCACCTTCATGGCCGTCTTCTTCATGGCCGGGGTGCCGTTCAAGTGGATGGCGGTCCTGGCCAGCGCCGGGATGGCGGGCCTGGTGTCGCTGTATTTCGTGTTCGGCCACATGCGCGACCGCCTGAGCCGCTTCTTCTCGCCCGAGACCACAGACACGCATCAGATCGACAGCGCAGCGGAGGCCATTCGCGCCGGCGGCCTGGTCGGACGCGGCATCGGCGAAGGGGTGATGAAGCGCCATGTTCCCGATCTGCACACCGACTTCATCTATTCGGTCGGCGCCGAGGAGTTCGGCCTGGTGCTGAGCCTGACGATGATCAGCCTGTACGCCTTCATCGTGGTGCGCGGCATGCGCCGGGCGATGAAGCTGACCGATCCGTTCGAACAGACGGCGGCGGCGGGCCTGTTCATGCTGATCGGGCTTCAGGCCTGCATCAATGTGGCGGTGAACCTGAACCTGATCCCGACCAAGGGTATGACCCTGCCCTTCATCAGCTATGGCGGCTCGTCCATGCTGGCCATGGGCCTGACCATGGGCTTCGCCCTGGCCCTGACGCGGCGCCGGCCGGGGGCCTATGAACCGGGGGCCAGCCTGTCGCGACCGGGGCGGCGGCTGCTTTAGACCCCGCCGCCGTCCAGACCCCGCCTTGTCCGGATTGACGAAAGGGCGAGGGTCAGGTTGCGTCCATGGCCGCGCACGGCCATTGTCGGTCGCGAATCCAGTCGCTGCTGCGGCGTGAGAGAAGCGTTCGAGAGTCATGGCCGAACCCGGCGATCCGACAGGCCCAGGGGCCGCGCAAGACGACCACGATCACGACGCCCATGTCGGCTTCGTCTCGCCCGCGTCGCTGGCGGGTCGTCCCAGAGCGCCAGAGCCGCAGCCCGCTGTGTCCAAGCCTTTGGAGCGTGAGCCGGATCTGTTCGACCCGCCGGAACCTGCGCCGGTGTCGCCTGTGTTCGCTGCGGAAGCCCGCCCGGAGCCCAGGCCTGAACCGGGACCTTTCGATCGCACCGAGCCCTTCACCGCTGCGCGGGAAACGCGGTTTTCGGCGGGGCGCGAGCGGGCGGCCAAGGACGCTCAGCCCCCCCGACGCGAACCCGTGGGCCGCAACGCGCCGCAGACCGCGCCCATGAGCCTGTACGCCGTCTATGTGCTGATCCTGCTGGCGGTGCCGACGCTGGGCGTGGCGGCCGTCCTGGCCCTGCTGGCGGTCACGGGCCGCGACGGGCCGCAGGAGCCCGTGGCCGCCAGCCACTTCATCTATCAGCAGCGCACCCTGTGGAGCGCGGCCGTGGCCGTGGTGCTGGGCGCCCTGCTGGTGATCGTCAATATCGGCGTCTTCGTCCTGTTCCTGCTGGCCCTGTGGGTGCTGGCGCGCGGCGTCTTCAGCGTCATGCGGCTGAAGGCCGGGCGGCCGATCGACAATCCCCGCACCTGGCTGTTCTGAAAGGACGATCATGACGACCGAGCCGAACTTCACTGCAGGCCAGGAGCCGGAAGGCAAGGTCGCCGCCCTGATCGCCTGGGCCCTGTTCATCCTGTCGATCCCCAGCGCCAATGTGCTGGTTCTGGTCGGTCTGGTCGTGTCCTATGTGGCGCGCGGCACGGCCGTGGGCGTGGCGCGCCAGCATATCGAGGCCCAGATCAGCCTGTTCTGGTCGGTCTTCTGGTGGACCATCGCCGCCTGGATAGGCATCGCCGTCAGCGCCCTGGCTTCGGTCTTTCTGGTCGGCATTCCCTTCCTGCTGCTGTTCGTCCTGATCTGGTTCCTGCTCAGCGTCTGGTTCACCGTGAAGAGCGTCCTGGGCCTGATCAATCTGCTGCAGAACCGGCCGATCTGACGCGATCCCGCCGATGGAACATCCCGCCTCCCAAGCTGTTGAAGGCAAAAGGGAGTTGAGTATGGGACCGTTCACGGACGCGACAGATGAGAACCGCTTCGAACAGGAGTTCGACAGCGAGACCGGGCATGGCCGGGTCTGGGCCGACTACGCCGTGCGCGGCGGGGCGCGGATGATCCTGCATGTCGAGGCCGAACAGGGATTGCGCGGCTCGGGCGCGGCCGGCCGGTTCATGCAGTCGATGGCGGAATACGCCCGCGAGAAGGGGTTGAAACTGTTTCCGCGTTGCAGCTACGCCGTCGCCTGGCACAAGCGGCATCCCGACTACGACGACGTGCTGGCCTGAAACCTTTAGGCGCGGCCGGGACGCCGCCCCCTCGCGCGAGGGGGCGGCGTCTTCAATTCAGCCGCCCGAATAGCCGCCGATGATGGGCAGGATCTCGCCGGTGATGAAGCTCGACATCTGCGGCGAGGCCAGGAAGACGTAGGCGGGCGCGATTTCCTCGGGCTGGGCCGGGCGTTTCATCACCGTCTGGGCGCCGAACTGCGACGTGGCCTCGGCGTCCTTGTCCGCCGGGTTCAGCGGGGTCCAGACCGGGCCGGGGGCGACCACGTTCACCCGAATGCCGCGCGGCGCCAGATGCGTGCCGAGCGAGCGGGCGTAGGCGTGGATGCCGCCCTTGGTCATGGAGTAGTCCGGCAGGGCCTGACTGCCCATCAGGCCGGTGACTGAACCGGTCATGACGATGGCGCCGCCGGACTTCATGTGCGGGACCGCCGCCTTGGTCATGTTGAAATAGCCGTAGAGGTTGGTCTTCAGCGTCCGGTCGAAATGCTCGTAGGTCAGGTCCTCGAAGGTGTTGACGTGTTCCTGGAAGGCGGCGTTGGGCACCAGGACGTCCAGGCGGCCGAAGGCGTCCAGCGTGGCCTTGACCGCCGCCTCGGCGAAGGCCGGATCGGCGACGTCGCCCTTCAGGATGACGGCGCGACGGCCCTCGGCCTCGACAGCCGCCTTGGTGGTCTCGGCATCGGCCTCCTCGTCCAGATGGCAGATGACGACGTCGCAGCCCTCGCGGGCGAACAGGACGGCGACCGAACGGCCGATGCCGGAATCGGCGCCGGTGATCAGGGCCGCGAAACCCTCAAGCTTGCCCGAGCCCTTCCAGAAGGGGGCGTCGTACATCGGGGCCGGGTCCAGCGCGGCCTCGTCGCCGGGCTTGGTCTGGTGCTGTTTGGGGAAGGGCGGCGCGGGATAGGCGCGGGCGCCGGCCTGGACGGCGCCGGAGGATTCATCGCCGCCGGACTGCTGGTCCTTGGCGTCGATGTCGCGCTGGATGGCGCGTTCCTGGTCGGCGATGTCGTCGGCGCGGGCGTTGAAGCGGTCGTCCATGACGGGTCTCCTGAAGACTGGGGGGTTCTTCAGGAGAGCGATCCAGGCGGCGAGCCGTTCCCCGTTTTTAGCCGACCCGGCCGACGATGGTGCGGATGGTCTCGGCCCGGGGCGGCAGGTCGGCGGCGAGGCGCGCGGCGATTTCGCGCACGCCGACCGGATAGGCGTCGCCGCCCGAGGCGATGTCTTTCGCCTTTTCCGCAGCCTGGGTCAGCAGTTTCTCGAACTGTTCGATCTCCTCCAGGGCCAGGGCGTGGGCTTCGAGCTGGAGGCGTTTGACCCGTTCGGCGTTGCTCTGGGGCGCGCGCATCAGGTCATAGACGGCGGCCTCGGTTCCGACGAGCCGCAGGTCGGGTTTGGAATCGGCGCCGGTTTTCTTGGTCATGGAATCGGGTCCCCAGCAGAGCTGAGGATCGAAAATGGCGGCTGCGCGCCGGCGCGTCGAGCTTGACCGTAGCGGTTATGACGGCGCTGTGGCCGCCATGCATCGGTTTCCGCTGGCTTAAAGCCGGGACCTACAGTTCCGGGGCGCGGGCGGGGACCATGGCCGGCGCCGCAACGGGGGCCAGGGCGCCGCCGGCGACCGCCCGCAGGGGCGAGCGCGGCGCGTGCAGGACGGCCGGGTTGACGCTGACGCCGCCCTGAACCGGGGGGACCCGGAAGCCCTTGGCGGCCAGGGCGTCGCCCGAGCGGACGCGCGAGGTCCAGACCGCGATCGGGGCGGCCAGCAGCAGCGGCAGGACGATCGGGGCGAACCAGGTGGCCAGGTCGGGGCGGACGCACAGGGGCAGGATGAAGCCGACGCCGGCGACCATTTGCCAGCGCATGGCGCGGAAGGCGTCGGACCAGGCCAGGCCGTCGGCCTCGCGCTGCTGGGTGGTCCAGCCGGTGTCGTGGCCCGACAGGATCTGGATGAAGGCCTTGGTGTTGGCGACCATCAGGATGGGGGCCAGGATGGCCGACAGGGCGATCTCGGCGGCCATGCCCTTGGCGATGGCGCGACGCCCGCCGAAGGCCCGCAGCTCGGCCGGACGGCTGAGGACCAGGGCGGCGCCCATGAACTTGGGCCCGATCAGCAGCACGCCCGACAGGAAGGAGGCCAGCATGAAGGGGGTGAACTGGGGGTTCAGGATGTAGAAGAAGCTGGTCCAGTCGACCGGATAGAACATCTGGATGAACAGGCCGACCATCAGCGACGCCAGCCACAGGGGCGAGGACAGATAGGCCATGCAGCCCATGGCCAGCTGCAGGCGGCTCATCGGCGACAGGCCCTTGGCGCCGATCAGTCCCAGGTGCTGCAGATTGCCCTGGAACCAGCGGTGGTCGCGGCGGATGAAGTCGGTGATCGACGGCGGGGTCTCTTCCCAGGATCCGTCCAGCGCGGCGGTGACGTGGACGGCCCAGCCCGCACGGCGCATCAGGGCGGCCTCGACGACGTCGTGGCTCATGATGTGGCCGCCGAAGGGCTTGCGACCCTTCAGGTGGGGCAGGCCGCAGCAGGCCGCGAAGGCGCGCGTGCGGATGATGGCGTTGTGGCCCCAGTAGCTGGATTCCGACCCGGTCCAGTAGGCCAGGCCCGCCGCGGCGACGCGGCCGTACAGGCGCACCGAATACTGGGATACGCGGGCGAAGATGGTGCGGGCCTTGATGATGACCGGGGCGGTCTGGATCAGGCCGACGCCGGGATTGCGCTCCATGGCGTCGACCATGCGCAGCAGGGTCTCGCCGGCCATGGTGCTGTCGGCGTCCAGGACGATCATGTTCTCATAGGCGCCGCCGAAACGACGGACCCATTCGGCCAGGTTGCCGGCCTTGCGCTCGGCGTTGTCCGAGCGGCGGCGGTAGAAGGACTTGCAGCCGGCGGCCAGGCGGAAGGCCTGGAAGACCGAACGTTCGGAGGCCGCAGCCTCTTCCTTGGTGGAATCGCTCAGCACGAAGATGTCGAAGGCCGAGGCGGCGCCCAGGCGGGTCAGCGACTGGTCGATCATCGCCAGACTGGCGAAGGAGGCGCGGGCGTCCTCATTGTACAGCGGCATCAGCAGGGCCGTGCGCGTGCGCGGCAGGGCCGGGTGGGGGGCGAAGGCCAGGTCGGCCTGATCCTTGCCGCGCAGCATGACGGCCAGGCCCATCAGGCCGCTGACGAACCAGCAGGAGATGGCGGTGATCAGCAGCATGAAGATGCCGAAGGCCAGCATCTCGGTCGGGTCCCAGCCCTTGCGGGCGTACAGGTAGAAGGGGGTGATGGCGGATAGGCCCGTCAGGGTCACGGTGCCGGCCAGCAGCATCAGGCGGCGCAGGGCGACCGTGCGCGGGGCGGTGGCCGGGGTCGTATCGGCGACGGCGTCGGGCGCGGCCAAGGATTGAACCGGCATGGCCAGCGGCGCCTCGTCAGGCAGCCAGGACCACGACGGCCCTTGAGCCGCCTGGTTCGTCGTCTCGAAATCAGCCTGTTCGACAGGCCGGATCGCCAGCTTGTTCATGCCGCTCTGGACGCCCCCGTGTTGACCGACCCCGCTTCCGAAGGCAGGAAGGGGGCGGCGCGCTGCATTGCAGCACGAGCCCTATAGTCGATCACATTCGCGCGACTTTCAATCACGCAATGTTGATATGGGCAAAAAATATCGGGAATCTTTACCCAGGTTTGACCGCCGGGGCGGCGTCAGGCAGGCGCTGCGGGAATTTCACCGCGTCCTGCAGCAGTTTACGGTCCAGAACCCAGGCCGCGATCCCCACCCAGCACACCAGAACAATGGCGTAGGCGCGCTCCCACCAGCCGACATTGTCGTCGTTGACCGTGCCGGGGAAGACGAGGTGTTTTGTAACAACCGTCAGAATCGCCATGATGACAAAAGTGGCGGCCAGGAAGATTTTCAGCCGGGGCACGTCCCGGCGCGACGCCAGCCCCCACAGCAGCAGAACCGGCGCCAACTGGATGCCCAGGGCCAGGTTGATGATCATGTGGCGCGGATCGGGCCAGGGATACAGGGTCGAGGCCGACATGCCCGCCCCGGCCAGGACGAAGACCACGGCGATCACGGCGGCGGCGATCCGCTTTTCCGTCAGGGCGTAGACGGCCAGGCCGAAGCCGATCCCCGCCAGGGCCGCCATCACCCCGGCGACGAAGACCCCGCCGTTGAAGATGATCGGCGCCGGGGCCGTCGCCCCGCCCAGTTCGCTCAGATACTGGGTGGCGTTGTCGAAACCGGGATAGGCGGCGATGGCGGCGGCCACCACCGTCAGGGCCAGCAGCGGTGCGGCCACGCCGATGGCCAGCAGACGCCGGCGGCGGTGATAGCGGGCGGTCGGGCGTCGCAAGGCCGCCAGGTCCACCGGCCAGGGCCGGCCGTCCAGCGGCTTCAGCCCCCACAGGGGGCGGATGGCGGGGATTCGCTTGACGACCTCGAAGACGGCGAAACTGCCCGCGAAGGTGATCAACAACAGGGACAGGGCTTCCAGCCCGACGGGCAGGCGGGCGGGCCGGATGATCCAGACGGCGGCGACCAGGATGGTCTGGTGCGCCAGATAGAGGGGGAAGGTGGCCTCGGTCAGGTATTTCAGCACCGGTCCGCCGCGCGACCGAAGATGTCTGCTGCCGAAGCCCAGGATGGCGACGATCGTCGCCCACTGGTCCAGGCCATAGACCATGGCCTTGGGC
>NZ_JMQR01000088.1:0-13106 GCF_000698025.1 Brevundimonas sp. EAKA
GCGTGGTCGAGGGCGCGACGGCGGCCCCGGACGGCGCGCCGTTCAGGGCGGCGGTGACATTGGCGGGCGCGCGACGGGTCGGGACGGTCGGCTGGGCTTGAGCCTAGGCCTGGGCGGCGGCGCGCTGACTGGCGGCGGCGCTGCGTTCCGATGGCGAGGGCGTGATCCGCGTCGGCAGAACGGCGGGCGCCGGAGCCGCCGTGTAGGCGACGGCGCTCGACTCGGCCCCGATGCCGTCTTCGTCATTGCCGATGGAGGCATAGGCGACGGGCGCGCTGGGCGACAGGGACTCGCCGCCGACGCCGAAGCCGCGTTGTTCGAAGAAGGCCTGGGCGATCTGGATGTTTTCGCCCTGGCTGCGACGACGCTCGACCTCGAAGCCGGTGTCCATCAGTTCGGCGACGTGGGCGTTGCGGCTGGCGCTGGAGCGGCCGCCCAGGACGACGGTGATCAGCCGGCGGCCGTCGCGCACCGCCGAGGCGGCCAGATTATAGCCCGAGGCGTTTGTGTAGCCGGTCTTCATGCCGTCATAGCCGTTTCCGGTCGGCAGCAGGCCGTTGGTGTTGCGATAGCTGCGACCGTTGTAGGCCCAATCGTGCAGGCCGAAGTATTTATAATACTGCGGGAAATCACGCATGATGGCGCGAGCCAGGATCGCCTGGTCGCGGGCCGAGGTCGTCTGGCGTGCGTCGGGCAGGCCGTTGGCGGTGAAATAGCGCGTCTGGGTCATGCCCAGCTGTTGCGCCTTCGCGGTCATCAGGGTGGCGAAGCGCGATTCCGAGCCGCCGATATGCTCGGCGATGGCCACGGCCATGTCGTTCGCCGAACGCACCGCAGTGGCCCGCATGGCGTCGTCCAGGGTGATGGTCTGGCCTGCGCCCAGCCCGAGTTTCGACGGGGGTTGCGCCGCCGCTTGCGGCGAGACCGTGAGGACGTCGTCGGCATGGACCTTGCCCTGAGACAGGGCCTCGAACGTCAGGTACAGCGTCATCATCTTGGTCAGGGACGCCGGATATCGGCGGCTGTCGGCGTGGCGCGAGAACAGCACCTCGCCCGACGCGGCGTCGATGACGATGGCGGCGTAGCGACTGTTTTCCTGCGACTGGGCCTCGATAGGCCTGACGTTCGCCCCAAGGACGAGCGAAAGCGCGAGAACGGCGAAAAGGCCACGACGGAGAAAGGCGATCATGGGCGGTTACGACCCTCGGTGAGCAGGGTGCGACAGGCCCCCCGGCCGACGCGATTAAAGGACTAGCATAGGAACTTGGGGTTTCATGGTGGTTAACCGGCCGTCAACGCGAATTTGAAGTGTCGAACCAGGTTATCGCCGTTCATATGCTGCGTTGCACAAAAATCTTGAATCGCCTTCGCACTTGCAGCATAACGGTCGCGGGCCAGTTCATCCGACGCCCCGATTTCGCCGTGCCTATTTCCCCCTCTTCCTTCCTCTGGAGACACGATCATGGCTGACAGCGCCGAAACCGTGAAGAAGACCGTCGAACAAACCGCCGCCAAGGCGAAGGCCCAGGCCGCCGAGTTCCAGGCCGCCGGCGCCAACGCCTTCCGTGAAGGCATCGAGAAGTCGGTGGCTTCGCTGGGCGAACTGAACGCTCACAGCAAGAAGAACCTCGACGCCATGGTCGAGTCGGCCACGGTGGCCCAGAAGGGCGCCGAAGCCCTGTCGCAACAGGCGCTCGGCTTCGCCAAGTCCGCCTGGGAAGACGGCGTCGCCGCCAGCAAGGAACTGTCGACCGCCCGTTCGGTGCAGGAGTTCTTCGAGCTTCAGACCAACTGGGCCAAGAAGTCCATGGAACGCTACATGTCTGAAATGACCCGGACGAACGAGATCGTCACCGCAACGGTCAAGGACAGCCTCAAGCCGATCAACGAGCGCGTCACCGCCTCGGTCGAGACCTTCCAGGCCGCCCGCTGATTTCGCGGCGATCCTGAACGGATTCGAAAGGCCCCGGGGTTCGCCCCGGGGTTTTTTCGTTCTGGGACCGTGGTTTGCGCTTCACGAAACCTGTGACTGGACGCCGCTTCAATTCAGGCCATCATTCCCTATCTGATAGAGAAGACGACTCCCCGATTACGGAACACGAATGCCCATACAAAGGCCCGGTGAAAACGGGGGAGGCGCAGGCGCCGCCACCGTCACCGAAACAAAGCCGAAGCTTCAGAAGCCCTCGCTCTATCGAGTGCTGATCCTGAACGACGATTATTCGCCGATGGAATTCGTCGTCTATGTGCTGGAGCGGTTCTTCCAGAAGAGCCGGGAAGAAGCCACCCGCATCATGCTGCATGTGCATCAGCATGGCGTGGGCGTTTGCGGCGTCTTCACCTACGAGGTCGCCGAGACCAAGGTCGCGCAGGTCATCGAGACCGCGCGCCGCCACCAGCACCCTCTGCAATGCACGATGGAAAAGGACTGAGAGGAGCCTCCCTATGCCTTCATTTTCCCGTCCTCTCGAAGAAACCCTGCATCGCGCAGTCGGCTACGCCAATGCGCGCAGGCACGAGTATGCGACGCTCGAGCACCTGCTGCTCGCGCTGATCGACGATCCCGACGCGACTGCGGTCATGAGCGCCTGCAATGTCGATCTGACCGCGCTCAAGGCCGCGCTGACGCTCTATGTCGATAATGATCTCGCCGCCCTCGCCACGTCCGACGGGGAGGAAGCCAAGCCGACCGCCGGTTTCCAGCGCGTGATCCAGCGCGCCGTGATTCACGTCCAGTCGTCCGGCCGCGAGGAAGTGTCCGGCGCAAACGTGCTGGTCGCCATCTTCTCCGAGCGCGAGAGCCACGCCGCCTATTTCCTGCAGGAGCAGGACATGACGCGGTATGACGCGGTCAACTTCATCGCTCACGGCATCGCCAAGAAGGCGGGCGCCAGCGAGACCCGCCCGGCCAAGGGCTCTTCACCCGAAGAGGCGGAGGACCAGTCGGCCGTCAAATCCGGCGGCGAGGCGCTGCAGGCCTATTGCGTCGACCTCAACGAGAAGTCGCGCCAGGGCAAGGTCGATCCGCTGATCGGGCGTCAGGCCGAGGTCGAACGCTCGATCCAGATCCTGTGCCGCCGCACCAAGAACAACCCGCTGCTGGTCGGCGACCCCGGCGTCGGCAAGACCGCCATCGCCGAAGGTCTGGCCCGCAAGATCGTCAACGGCGAGGTGCCCGACGTCCTGAAGGACGCCACCATCTATTCGCTGGACATGGGCGCCCTGCTGGCCGGCACTCGCTATCGCGGCGACTTCGAAGAGCGGCTGAAGCAGGTGGTCAAGGAGCTGGAAAGCCACGACAACGCCGTGCTCTTCATCGACGAGATCCACACGGTGATCGGCGCCGGCGCGACCTCGGGCGGGGCCATGGACGCCTCCAACCTGCTGAAGCCGGCCCTGGCCTCGGGTTCGCTGCGGTGCATGGGATCGACGACCTACAAGGAATATCGCCAGCACTTCGAGAAGGACCGCGCCTTGGTGCGTCGCTTCCAGAAGATCGACGTCAACGAGCCGACGGTCGAGGACACGGTGAAGATCCTGAAAGGTCTCAAGACCTATTACGAGCAGCACCACAAGGTCCGCTACACCGACAGCGCCATCCGCACCGCAGTGGATCTGTCGGCCCGCTACATGACCGACCGCAAGCTGCCGGACAAGGCGATCGACGTGATCGATGAGGCCGGGGCGTCGCAGATGCTGGTGGTCGAATCCAAGCGCAAGAAGGTCATCGGTCAAAAGGAGATCGAGGCCGTCATCGCCAAGATGGCCCGGATCCCGGCCAAGTCGGTGTCCAAATCCGACACCGAAAGCCTTCGCGAACTGGAGGTCGATCTGAAACGGGCCGTCTTCGGTCAGGAACAGGCCATCGAACAGGTTTCGGCGGCGATGAAGCTGGCGCGGGCGGGTCTGCGCGACCCGAACAAGCCGATCGGCAGCTTCCTGTTCAGCGGTCCGACCGGCGTCGGCAAGACCGAGGTGGCCAAACAGCTGGCTTCGACCCTGGGCATCGAGATGCAGCGCTTCGACATGTCGGAATATATGGAGCGCCACACCGTCAGTCGCCTGATCGGGGCGCCTCCGGGCTATGTCGGCCATGACCAGGGCGGGCTCCTGACCGACGCTGTCGATCAGCATCCGCACTCGGTGGTGCTGCTGGACGAGATCGAGAAGGCGCACCCGGATGTCTACAACATCCTGCTGCAGGTGATGGACAACGGCATGCTGACCGATGCGGTCGGCAAGAAGGTCGACTTCAGGAACGTCATCCTGATCATGACCACCAACGCCGGGGCCGCCGACAACGCCCGCGCCTCCATCGGCTTCGGCCGGGGCAAGGTCGAGGGCGAGGACGACAAGGCCATCCAGCGCCTGTTCGCGCCGGAGTTCCGCAACCGTCTGGACGCCATCGTGGCCTTCAAGCCGCTGCAGGCCGACACGATCCGCTCGGTGGTGACCAAGTTCATCCTTCAGCTGGAAGCCCAGCTGGCGGACCGCAACATCACCATCGAACTGACCGACGAGGCGGCCGACTGGCTGGCCAAGAACGGCTTCGACGAACTATATGGCGCGCGTCCGCTGGCGCGGGTCATCCAGGACTCGATCAAGAAGCCGCTGGCCGACGACATCCTGTTCGGGCGTCTGACGCGCGGCGGGCACGTCAAGGTCCAGCTGAAGGACGGCAAGATCGACTTCGACATCAAGAGCGCCGGCGGCGTGGCGGTGAAGTCGGAGGAAGAAGAGACGGCCTGATCGGCCTGATCGACGACGAATGGGAGGCCCGGGCGGAGACGCCCGGGCCTTTTTTCATGCGCAGAGCGCAAGGCGGCGGCATACTGGGCCGATGGGGCAGGTTGAACAGATTGAAGAGGCGGGGGCTTTGCTCGCCCAGGCGGAGGGGCGGCTGGCGGATGGGGATCTGCACGGCGCCTTTGCGGCCTACAAGGCGTGTCTGAAGGCGGCGCCCGATTTTGCGCCCGGACTTGCGGGCATGGGCCTGTTCCTGGCCGAGCACGGCGACTCGGGAACGGCGGCCCAACTGTTGAGCCAGGCGATGGCGGAGGGGGATGCGGCGGTGCGGTTGCGGGTCGCGCCGGCGTTCGCGCGCCTGCTGGAAGGGCTAAAGCCCAGCGCCTGGGATCCGGCGCTGGACCGCGATCTGCTCGTTTGTCTGAGCTCGCCCACCGTAGATCCGCAGACCCTGGCGCGCGTCACGGCGGAGACCCTGTTGTTGAAACAGGCCCGGTTCGACGGAACGGCGGCGACGCTGGAGGCCATGGGGCGCGACCCCTTGTGGCTGGCCTTCCTGTCGCGGTGCGTGAACGTCAGCGCCGCCATGGAGATGCGTCTCGACGCCGTGCGGACGGCGGTGGTCGAGGCGGCCGGCGCATTTGAATCTCCTGTCGGAGACCTGGTCGCCGCCCTGGGGATTAGCGGCTTCGCTTCCGAATATGTTGCACCGGTACAGGCAGCTGATGGCGCGGTCGCCATGCTGTCCCGGTCGCCCACCCTGTCAGAAGCGACGGCCTTGGGGGAGGGCGAACTTCAGGCGCAACTGATCCGCCGCGCCATCGACGAGCCCGCGCGGGAGCGTACTCTGGCCCAGTCCGTGCCAGCCTTGACGCCCGATGGCGCCGACGCCGTGTCCGAAGCGGTCAAGGGTCAGTACGAGGCTAATCCTTATCCGCGCTGGTCTGCGCCCCCCGCGCCCACGTCGCGAAGACTGTCCGACGCGATCGCAGCCCTGCCGAATCTTGATGGCAAGGCCTTCGCCGGTCGTGCGGAGACAGTGCTGGTCGCGGGGTGCGGCACAGGGTTCGAGCCCATCGACATGGCGCGGATGGACCCTTCGCTGGCGATCACCGCCATGGACCTGAGCCGCGCCAGCCTGGCCCACGGCATGCGGGTGGCGGAAGACCTCGGGCTGACGCGGGTTCAGTTCGTCCAGGGCGACATCCTGGCGTTGGACAAGATGCGAGCGCGGTTCGACGTCGTCACCAGCACGGGCGTAATCCACCATATGGCGCGGCCCGAGGACGGGCTGGCGCGGCTGGCGGGCGTCTTGCGGCCCGGTGGCGTGGTGCGGCTGGGCCTCTACAGCGAGCGGGCGCGGGCGGTGGTGCGGGCCGCGCATGACCTGATCCGGGCGCGGGGCTGGACGCCGGTCGAGGCGGACATCCGGGCGTTTCGCGCCCATGTTCTGGCCCTGCCCGACGGGGAGCCCTTGGCCGCGCTGAAGGAGAGTGCGGACTTCTACAGCCTCAGCGGCTGTCGCGACCTGATCTTCCATGTTCAGGAGCATCGCTACACGCCGCCGGAACTGGGCAGGCTGATCGCTGGGGCAGGGCTGCGGTTGGTGGGTTTCGAAGCTTCACCTGAGGCGAGGGCTGCCTTCAACTCGGCGTTTGGGGCGGCCGACCCTCTGGATCTGAGCTTGTGGGACACGCTCGAGGCGCGACGCCCCACTCTTTTCCATGGCATGTACCAAGTCTGGGCCCAGGCAGGCGGCGCGCATTGACAAATCATAACCTTGAAGTTATCGGTTAACTCATCACTGTCGCGTTATGGGTTTCATGTCTGCCTCGCACGAACTGCTTTTCACGACCTTGGCTGATCCGACCAGACGCGGACTTTTCGAAAGCCTGTGTCGTGAGGGAGAGCAGACGGTGCACGCGCTTACTGCACAGTCCGGCGTTTCCCAACCTGCAGTCTCAAAACACCTCGGCGTCCTCAAGCAGGCAGGCCTGGTGCGCGATCGTCGCCAAGGACGAGAAACCCATTACAGCGCGCGCGCCGACGCCCTCGCGCCGCTGAACGACTGGACAGGAAGAATGACCGACTTCTGGCGAGGTCGGTTCGACGAACTCGACAATCTATTCCAGAGGATGGACCAATGACCGAGGTTGCAACCCAAATTCGCTCTGTCGTCATCGAGAGGGAGTTTCCCTATCCGCCGGAGAAGATCTGGCGCGCACTGACGCAGCCCCACCTGATCGCAGAGTGGCTGATGAAGAACGATTTTCAGGCCGAGCTCGGCCACGCCTTCGAGTTTCGCGGAGATTGGGGGGCGGTATCCTGCAAGGTTCTGGAAATCGAACCGAACAGAACCCTGACCTACAGCTGGTCCGCCCATGGCCTTGAAAGCGTGGTGACCTGGACGCTTGCGCCTTCGGCTACGGGCGCGAGTTTGCGAATGGAGCATTCGGGCTTTCAGGACGACCAAGACCAATTCTATCAGGGCGCAAAGACAGGATGGGCGCATTTCCTCGCTTCGCTCGACCCGGTGCTGGCGCGATTGGACTGAGTTCCGACGCCGGGGCGCCGAATCCGCGCAGGGGGCGGGACTCAGCCATTTCCTTTGAACGGCGACAGTTCCTCGGTCATCTCCAGTCTTTGAGCCTCGACAGCCGGGCCTTCGCGTCGGAGATAGTCGGCCACCGGACCGCGCAGCGCGGGGTCGGCGATGAAATGGGCGGAATAGACAGGCGAGGGCAGATAGCCGCGCGCGATCTTGTGCTCACCCTGTGCGCCGGCCTCGACGCGGGACAGGCCGCGCGCAATGGCGAACTCGATGGCCTGATAATAGCAGAGCTCGAAATGCAGGAAGGGCACGTCTTCCAGCGTGCCCCACTGGCGGCCGTACAGGGCGTCGCGGCCGATGAAGTTCAGGGCGCCGGCGATGGGTGTCCCATCGCGGAAGGCCATGACGAGGGCGATGCGTTCCGCCATCGTCTGGCCGACCCGGGCGAAGAAGTCCCGCGTCAGATAGGGCCGGCCCCATTTGCGGTCGCCCGTGTCCAGGTAGAAGGCGAAGAAGGCGTCCCAATGGGCCTCGGTGATCTCGGCGCCGGTCAGGACGCGGATGTCGAGATCGGCCTGGGCGTCGCGGCGTTCGCGGCGGATGGTCTTGCGCCGGTTGGCCGACAGGGCGGCCAGGAAGTCGTCGAAGGTCTGATAGCCGTCGTTGCGCCAGATGAACTGGATGTCCTGGCGCGGCAGCAGACCGGCCTGCGCCATGTCCGTCCACTCGACTTCGGTCGGGAAGTTGATGTGCAGGGACGACACCCCCAGCCGCTCGACCAGGGTCAGAGCGCCTTGAAGTAGGGCTTGCCTCACCGTTGCGGCGTCTGTGTCAGTGTGACTGAGGAAGCGCGGGCCGGTCGCCGGGGTGAAGGGCACGGCGCCCAGCAGCTTGGGATAATAGCGTCCGCCGGCGCGCTCATAGGCATCGGCCCAACTGTGGTCGAAGACGTATTCGCCCTGGCTGTGGCCCTTCAGATAGAGGGGCATGACGCCGAGGACGGCGTTGTCCTCGTCACGCAGGGCCAGATGGCGCGGCGCCCAGCCTTCCTGAGGGGCCGCGCTGCCCGAAGCCTCGCAGGCGTGCAGGAAGTCGTAGGAGACGAAGGGGTCGCCGGTGGGACGCGCGCAGGCGTCCCAGGCCTCGCGGCCGATGTCGGCGATCCCCTCGTGGACCGTGAGGGTGAAGGTCAACGGATCTCCACGATGGCGTCGACTTCGACGGCGAATCCGAGCGGCAACTTGTAGACGCCCACGGCCGAGCGGGCGTGGCGGCCGGCGTCGCCGAACACCTCGACCATCAGGTCCGAGCAGCCGTTGATGACGGCGGGAATGGCCTCGAAATCCGGACCGGCCTGGACGAAGCCGCCCAGTTTCACGATCCGCACCACCCGGTTCAGGTCGCCGTCGCAGGCGGCCTTGATCTGGGCCAGCAGGTTGATCCCGCACAGGCGGGCGGCGGCGTTGGCCTGGTCCGGCGTCACGTCCACGCCGACCGTGCCCTTGACCCCGCCCGAGGCGTCGTTCGACAGCTGGCCCGACACATGGACCACGGCGCCCGTCTGGACAAAGGGCACATAGTTGGCCACCGCCTTGGCGGGTTCGGGCAGGGTGATGCCGAGTTCGGCGATGCGGGCGTCGATGCTCATGATGTCTCCTTGATCTGGTCGGCGGTTTAGCGCGGCGCAAGGGCGGCGTCACCGGTCGCGTGGCTTTAAAGCTTCGCCAACCGGGCCGTGTCATGGTGTGGCCCATGGATCTGCACCTGACTCCCGACGTCTCCGCCTTTCAGGCCGTTCTGGCGCGACTGTCGCCCGAGGATCGGGCGCGCGTGGACGCGGCTGTGGAGCCGGCGGCGGTCAGAGCCGCCGAGGCTGCGCCCCACTGGGACTTCGAAATGCCGGCCAAGGCGGTGGACGGCCTTCTGGGGCCGAGCGTGTCGGACGACGTGCGACGCGGCCTGGTCGCGGCCTGGGCCCTGGGTCTGCCGGACCGGGTGAAGGCCATGGCCCTGCCGGCCGAGGTCCTGGCGCTCTACCCCTACTGGATCGACCAGCTCGCCGCCTTTCTGAGCAAGGCCGAGGGGGATTACGACTTCGATCACTGGTCCAAGGACGTGCGCTTTTCCCTGGCGCTCAGCGTGCCGGGCGCCAAGAGCCAGGTGATCGACCTCAGTTCACCGGTCGGTCCGGGACAGATCATCAAACATGTCCGCGAGGGCTGGGGCTTCGGCCCGCTGTTCCGCTATCTGGCGGCGGGGGCGAAACGCGAGCCCTGGCTGGAGGTCCATACCGAGAGCCGCTGGCTGCGCGGCTTCAATGAGGACGGCTGGAACGAGGCCTGGGCCACGGCGGCGGAAATCTGCCGGACGCGGCCGGAACTGGCGGGGATGATCGGCTCCAGCTGGTTCTATGATCCGCCCCTGACCGAGATCAGCCCGCGCCTGGCGCACCTGCGGCTCAACCCGCTGAAGGGCGGCGCCTTCATGGTTCACCAGGGGCCGGGCGAGATCCATACGGAGCGGGCCGGAACGGCCTCGGCGTCGCGTAAGGCCTTGATCGACAGCGGTGAATACACCGCGCGGTCGTGGCTGATGGTCTGGCCGAGGAAGGAGCTGATCGCCTGGGCGGATCGGCGGAAGATGGAAGAGGCCGCTTCTCATCAAGCGTAGGCGCAAGTGACGGCGGTGGCTAATAGGCCGCCATCGCCCACGCCGCCGCGACCGGCTGTATGTCCAGACCGGCCGCTTTGGCCAGGCGGATCAACCGGTCGATATCCTCAGGGCGGCAGCCGTAGGGGGTGGGAGCGTCGCTGACGTCATGGCCGTAGGCGATCAGCCAGCCCCTAGACGCCGCCGTGTCTGCGACCATCTGTTCCAGATCATAGCCGGGCAGGCGGCGGCTCTCCAGCCCGACAGCCTGCAACAGATTGCGGTCCACGCGGCCGGCGTTGATCCCGTCGCGCACGCCGCGGCCGCAAAGGAAGCGGCGGTCGATCACCGGCTTGGCCCCAAGGGCGCAATCGCCGAACGGATAGGCGAAGCTGAGCATCTGATAGTCGTCCAGACGTTCCGACACCCAGGCGGCGTTTCGGGCCAGGCTGGCGTCCAGTTCGGCGGGCGACAGGGTCAGGGTCGAGACGTGTTCATAGGTATGGCAGCCGACCTCGTGCCCGGCCTCGTGCAGGGCCTGGAGGTGTTCGGTCTCGAACTGCGGCAGGTCCAGATTGCGACCGCCCGACAGGCCGCCGCAGACATAATAGGTGGCCTTGACGCCATGCTCGGCCAGGATCGGCCCGGCCTCGAGCCAGGCCGAGGCGGGGATGTCGTCGAACGACAGGCTGAGGACGCCGCGCGCGGGCTGGATCATCTCCGCGCGGACGTCGAGGTAACGGCCGGCGCGGCGGCGCATCTTGTCGATGAAGGCGTTCATCCCGCCCTTATGGCCGAAAGGGGCTTAAGGCCGGGTTTCAGACGACGACGGGCTGGGCCGTCAGGCCGCGCACGCCGAAGACGCGGCGATAGCGTTCGATCTCGGCCGGATCGCCGACGGCCTTTTCCGGGTTGTCCGACAGTTTGACCGCCGGCCGGCCGCCGGCCTCCGCCACCTTGCAGACCAGGGAGATGGGCTCCAGCTCGGGCGCGAAGGCCGGCGAACAGTCGCGGAAGTCGTTGGTCAGATTGGTGCCCCAGCCGAAGCTGAGGCGGGCGCGGCCGTGGAAATGGGCGTGGGCGGCTTCGATGCCGTCGATGTCCATGCCGTCCGAGAAGATCAGCAGCTTCTCCTTCGGATCGCGGCCGTGGGCGCGCCACCAGTCGATCAGCCGTTCGCCCGCCGCGATGGGCGGCGCCGAGTCGGGGCGGAAGCCGGTCCAGTCGGCGACCCAGTCGGGAGCCTGGTCCAGGAAGGCCTCGGTGCCGAAGGCGTCGGGCAGGACGACCAGCAGATTGCCGCCATAGTGGCGCCGCCATTCGTCCAGCACCGCATAGGGGGTCCGGGCCAGGGCCGCGTCGTCGGGCGCCAGGGCGGCCAGGACCATCGGCAGTTCGTGGCCGTTCGTGCCGATGGCTTCCAGGTCGTTCTCCATGGCGTGAAGCACATTGGAGGTGCCGATGAAGGCCTGGCCCAGCCCCTCCTTGAGCGCCTGTATGCACCAGCGCTGCCACAGAAAACCGTGGCGACGGCGGGTGCCGAAGTCGGACAGGGCCAGATCGGGCAAGCGCCGCAACCGTTCGACCTTCGACCAGAGCCGAGTCTTGGCGCGGGAATAGAGGACATCCATCTCGAACCGGCCCAGCCGCCGCAGACCAACGCGGCAGCGCAGTTCGTTCAGGATCGCCAGGGCCGGAATCTCCCACAGCGTCACCTCGGCCCAGGCGCCCGCGAAGGTCAGGACATACTGGCCGTCCTGAACCGACAGGTCGTAGTCGGGCAGGCGATAGTCGGTCAGCCAGCCGATGAAGTCGGGCGAGAAGATTTGCTTCACGCCATAGAAGCTGTTGCCCGCCAGCCAGACCAGTTCCTTGTTGGTGAAGCCCAGGGTGCGGGCGTGATCCAGTTGTTCGCGCAGGGCGCCAATGTCGATTTCGTCGGCCAGGCGGACGGACCGGGTGCGGTTTATGACCTGGAAGACGACCGGCGTGTCGCGATGCTCGCGCCAGATCATCTGCAGCATCAGCAGCTTGTAGAAGTCGGTGTCCAGCAGGCTGCGGACGATGGGGTCCAGGCGGAAGCCGTGGTCGTAGGCGCGTTTGGCGAGATCCATGCCGCTTCCTAGGGCTTCAACGCCCGCCCCGCCACCACGGCGTCCTTGCCGAATTTTTCGCGCAGGGCGTCGATGGCGCGTTCGGTTTTCAGGGCGCGGGTCTCGGGGGTCTGGAACAGGCCGGCGGGGGCGTCGTCGGCGTCCTGGATGTCGGCCATGCCGATGCCGATCAGCCGGTAGGGCGGACCCAGTTCCGGCTTCAGCAGGTCGCGGCCGGCGGCGAACAGGGCGCGGGCGGTCTGGATCGGATCGGCCAGTGTGACGCGGCGGGTAATGATCTTGAAGTCGGTGCGCCGCAGTTTCAGCACCAGAACGCGGCTGGCGACGCCGTCGCGCCGGGCCTTGGACGCCAGCTTCTCGCACAGGGGCCAGAGCTCGGCCTCCAGCGCCTCCTGAGAGCTCAGGTCTTCGTTGAAGGTCGTTTCGGCGCTCATGCCCTTGCGGTCGCGCTCGGGGTTCACCGCTCTGGCGTCGCGGGCGTGGGCCAGATCATGCAGGCGCAGGCCCGATTCGCCGTAGCGCTTGACCAGGTCGCGCAGGTCCGCCTTCGCCAGGTCGCCGATGGTGGCGAAGCCGTCGCTGCGCAGCGCCTTGCCGAACACCGGGCCGACGCCGGGCAGGGCGGTGACGGGGCGCGGCGCCAGAAGAGCCTGGGCGTTGGCGGCGCCGACGACGGAAAAGCCCCGCGGCTTGTCCATCTCCGACGCCATCTTCGCCAGGAAGCGGTTGGGGGCCAGGCCGATGGAGACCGTCAGGCCGGTTTCTTCCTCGATCTGTTTCTGGAAGCGAATCAGCTGAAACGCTGGCGGGCCGCCGTTCAGCCGCTCGGTCCCCGAAAGGTCCACCCAGGCCTCGTCCAGCGACAGGGGCTGGATCAGGGGCGTCAGCCGGCCCAGGGCGCCGAGGATGCGTTCCGACTCAAAGACATATTTTGCGAAGTTCGGCTTGATCACCACGGCCTCTGGACAGGCCTTCAGCGCCTTGAACATCGGCATGGCGCTGCCGACGCCGTACTGGCGCGCGACATAGCAGGCGGTGGACACCAC
>NZ_JMQR01000089.1:0-13080 GCF_000698025.1 Brevundimonas sp. EAKA
TGTTTTTTTTTTTCCAACGGGGAAGGCGATTCCCGGGCGGGTCGGGAGTTTCGTGGGCTGGGAGATTTGTATAGGAGACGGGCCCCGTTCTGATTTTGGGGGGTGTGTGGGGCGTCCCCCGCCGTTGTGATTGAGGCAGGTCGGTGAAGCGTCGCCGGGCCGTTCCCACCCGGTCTCGCCTCCGGCTCGACCCCCCTCCCCGGAACGGGGAGGGAGAGGAATTAGGAGCGCTGGCGGGTTTGAACTGACATATCGATTTGTGCGATTTCAGGCGCTTAACCCCGAATATCGCCGACTTTCCAGCCTGAGCATCTCCATGGCCCATACTGGCGGCATGGAAAGACGCAAATACAAGATTCAACCCGCCGAAGTCTGGGACAAGGTGCGCCAGGACTATCTGGCCGGACTGGGCGCCGAAGAGGTCGCGGCCAAATATGACGTGACCGCCCACGCCCTGCGCGCCCGCGCCACGCGCGACGGCTGGTCCCGCTATCTGCACGCTCCGGCCGAGCCGGTCGATCCGCCGCCCCCGCCGCCGACCCTGTTCGACGTATCATCCGACGATGCGGCCGGCGGGGACCCGGCCGGCCTGGCCGAGGCCGCCGCCCCCGCCGCGCCGGGCGGCAAGCCCGCGCCCGGTCCCAAGGCCACGGCCGGGTTCGAACAACTGAAGAAGGCCCAGGCGGTCGCCGAGATCGTCCGGGAACAGAGCGACTATTATCACGCCACGAAGACCACCATCTTCAATGCGTTGATGAACACCATCGACCTGGCCCAGCTGGCCCAGCTGGACACCAAGGCGGCGTCGGAAGAGATCCGCGACATCGTCGCCGAACTGGTGGCGATCAAGAACGTCTCCATGTCGGTCGCCGAGCAGGAGCATCTGGTCCAGGACATCGTCAACGACGTCCTGGGCTACGGCCCGCTGGAGCCGCTGCTGGCCCGCGACGACATCGCCGACATCATGGTCAACGGCGCCGGCCGGGTTTTCATCGAGGTCGGGGGCAAGGTCCAGCTGACCAATGTGCGCTTCCGCGACAACGCCCAGCTGATGAACATCTGCCAGCGGATCGTGTCCCAGGTCGGCCGCCGCGTGGACGAGTCGAGCCCGATCTGCGACGCCCGCCTGCCGGACGGTTCGCGCGTCAACGTCATCGCCCCGCCGCCGGCGCTGGACGGGCCGACGCTGACGATCCGGAAGTTCAAGAAGGACAAGCTGACGATGAAGAATCTGGTGGAGTACGCCTCCATCAGTCCCGAGGGCGCACGCGTCCTGGGCGTCATCGGCGCCTCGCGATGCAATCTGGTGATTTCGGGCGGCACGGGCTCGGGCAAGACGACCTTGCTGAACACCCTGACGGCCTTCATCGACCCCACCGAACGGGTCATCACCTGCGAGGACGCGGCCGAACTGCAGCTGCAGCAGCCGCATGTGGTGCGTCTGGAGACGCGCCCGCCGAACCTCGAAGGCCAGGGCATGATCACCATGCGCGACCTGGTGAAGAACTGCCTGCGGATGCGTCCCGAACGGATCATCGTCGGCGAGGTGCGCGGACCCGAGGCCTTCGACCTGCTCCAGGCCATGAACACCGGCCACGACGGCTCCATGGGCACGCTGCACGCCAACTCCCCGCGCGAGGCCATCAGCCGGATGGAATCGATGATCACCATGGGCGGCTACGGCCTGCCGTCCAGGACCATCCGCGAGATGATCGTCGGCTCGGTCGACGTCATCATCCAGGCGGCGCGTCTGCGCGACGGCTCGCGCCGCATCACCCACATCACCGAGGTCGTCGGCCTGGAAGGCGATGTGATCGTCACCCAGGACCTGTTCGTCTACGACATCACCGGCGAGGACGAGAACGGCAAGATCATCGGCCGTCACCGGTCGACCGGCATCGCCCGTCCCCGCTTCTGGGACCGCGCCCGCTATTACGGCCTGGAGCGCGAACTGGCGGACGCCCTGGACGCGGCGGAGTAGGGACATGTTGCCGATCCTCGCCGCCGTTCTGGCCTTCATCACCATCGGCGGCCTGGGCTGGGTCTTCGTCGGCGGCGACGATTCGTCCGGCCAGGCGGTCAAACGGGCGCAGAACCTGGGCGAGGGAAAGCGCAACGCCGCCAAGGCGCGCAAGGCTGCGGCCGCCGCCAATACGCCCGAGGCGCGCCGCAAGCAGATCATGGTCCAGCTCCAGGAAGCCGAGCGCCGCGAGCGCAAGGCGCGCGCCAATATGGCGGCCAAGCTGAAACAGGCCGGACTGACGATCAGCGTCCGCACCTTCTACATCGTCAGCGGCGGGGTGGGCCTGATCGCCGCCGTCGGCGCCCTGGCCTTCGGCCTGCATGTCCTGATCGTTCTCGGCCTCGCGATCGTCGTCGGCCTGGGCCTGCCGCGCTGGATCGTCGGCTTCCTGGCCAAGGCGCGGATGAAGAAATTCTCGCTGGAGTTTCCCAATGCGGTGGACGTCATCGTTCGCGGCATCAAGTCGGGCCTGCCGGTCCACGAATGTTTCAAGATCATCGCCCGCGAAAGCCCCGCTCCCCTCGGCCCGGCGTTCAAGAAGCTCGTGGAGGCCCTGGGCGTCGGCATGACCCTGGAACAGGCGCTGGACAAGATGTTCGAACAGATGCCGACCCCGGAACTGAGGTTCTTCACCATCGTCATCGCCATCCAGCAGAAGACGGGCGGCAATCTGGCCGAGGCGCTCAGCAATCTGTCGACCGTGTTGCGCGCGCGCCGGATGATGCGCGAGAAGGTCAAGGCCCTGTCTTCGGAAGCCCTGGCGTCCGCAGGCATCATCGCCTCCCTGCCGCCGGCCGTCATGACGATGGTGATGTTCACCAGCCCCGGCTACATGATGGCCCTGTTCACCGACATCCGCGGCAACGCGCTGCTGCTCCTGGCGGGCGCACTGATGGGGACGGGGATCTTCGTCATGAAGCGCATGATCTCGTTCAAGATCTGAGGTCGGGACCGTGGACGCCTTCATTCGCTTCATCACCGACCCGCAGAACCTGCTCAGCCTCGGCGTGGGCGTGCTCGTCTTCGCCACCGTCCTGACCCTGCTGTCGTCGATGACGGGCGGGGTGAAGCTGGACCAGCGGATGAAGGCGGTGTCGGAACGCCGCGACGAACTCAAGCGCCGCTCCCGGGCCGCCATCCACACGGGGCCGGGCGGATTGCGCCACACGGACGATGAGGGGTTCAAGAAGCGGGTCGTGGACCGGCTGAACCTGACCAAGCTGCTGGAGGATCCCAAGGTCGCCGACCAGATGGCCCAGGCCGGCTATCGCGGCCCGCGCCCCCTGACCACCTTCTACTTCTTCCGCTTCGCCTCGCCCTTCATCTTCCTGATGGTGGTCGCCTTCTACATGTTCGTGATCAAGGTCGTGGACTGGCCCACGATGCAGAAGATCACCGCCTGCGTGGCCGCCGCCGTCGCGGGCTTCTATGCGCCCAACCTGTTTCTGACCAATCGGATCACCAAGCGCCGCACCTCGATCATGCAGGCCTTCCCCGACGCCCTCGACCTGTTGCTGATCTGCGTCGAGGCAGGGATGTCGATCGAGGCGGCGATCGCCAAGGTCAGCCAGGAGATCGGCACATCGTCCATCGAACTGGCCGAGGAGCTGTCCCTGCTGTCCGCCGAACTCAGCTATCTGCCGGACCGGCGCATGGCTTACGAGAACCTCGGCAAGCGGACCAACCATCCCGGCGTCAAATCCGTCGCCGTCGCCATGACCCAGGCCGAGACCTACGGCACGCCCCTGTCCTCGGCCCTGCGGGTGATGGCCAAGGAAAACCGTGACCTGCGGCTGTCGGCGGCGGAGAAGAAGGCGGCCGCCCTGCCGGCTCAGCTGACCGTGCCGATGATCCTGTTCTTCCTGCCGGTCCTGTTCATCGTCATCCTGGGTCCGGCGATCCTGAACATCATGGACACGATGGCCAAGGGCTGATCCGGCGGCGTTTCAGGCCTCGGCTGCGGCCTTGAGATTGTCGACGATGGCCTGATGCGCGTCGCGCAGGGCGATCCGGTGCTTGTCGTGGAACAGCTCGCCCCTCAGGCCCGCGAACTTGTGCGCCGACGAGACGATGCAGCTGCCCTTTTCCAGCTCCTCGATGTCGATGTAGCGCAGGGTGCGGAACAGGAAGCCCCGGTTCTCGGTCCAGACCAGCCGCACATAGGGCCGCCAGTCGGCGATGCGGGCCACGACCGCGCGCTCCGGCTGACCGGGAAAGGCCTCGGTCAGGGTCAACTGGCCGCCGAAGGCGATGGCGCCCGAGACCTCGGTCTCGTGCGGATTCCATTCGTTCCAGCGCGACAGGTCGGAGACCAGCTCCCAGATCCGGTCGGAGGTCGCCCGCACGCCGGCGCGTTTCTCGATCTTGGTGTCGTCCATGCCGCCGATCTGGCACGACTGGGCGGCGGAAGAAAGACGTCTCAGTCGGGCGTGACCACCTTCAGCCGCCGCCCGTCGTCCAGCCCCAGCCGCGTCTTGACCTCGAACAGGTCGGCGCCGGCCGGGATGATCAGCAGTTTCTTGGGATGGGCGGCGTTGACCGCCACCACCCCGTCCTTGGGGCAGATGTCGAAACAGTCGGTCCCCGCCACGGTCAGTTCGCCCTTGCGCCCCTTCTTGCCCTTCTTCAGGTGCAGATATTTCCGCAGGGCCTTCTTCAGCGTCAGATCGCCGTCCGGCCCGAAGCCGCCGTCCAGCTTCTTGGAGCATTTGCGGCACACCAGCACGACGTCGCGCCACTCGGTCGTCGTGCTCTTGATCGGCTTGGCCATGATTCGAGTTTCGCCGAGCGATGGTCGTTGCACAAGCGGCCCCGGCGCCCTCATCCTGCGGCTTCTCCGATTTTACGGGATATCCACATGCGTCGCCTGTTCGCCGTCTCCACCCTGGCGCTGCTGCTCGCGGCCGGTTCCACCCAGGCCCAGGCCGTCGATGCGGCCAGCGTGGACGACGCCGTCCAGCGCGTGACGCCCCGGGTGGTCGACTGGCGCCGCGACTTCCACCAGCATCCCGAACTGGGCTTCGCCGAGACCCGCTCGGCCGCCGTCATCGCCGATCATCTCCGGTCCCTGGGGCTGGAGGTCCGCACCGGGGTCGGCAAGACCGGGGTGGTCGGCGTCCTGCACGGCGCCCGTCCCGGCCGGGTCGTGGCCCTGCGCGCCGACATGGACGCCCTGCCGGTGCAGGAGGCGACGGGCCTGGCCTTCGCCTCCACCGCCACCGGCACATACATGGGCAATACGGTTCCCGTGGCCCACGCCTGCGGCCACGACATGCACATGGCGATGTTGATGGGCGCGGCCGAAGTCCTGGCCGGAATGAAGGACCAGATCGCCGGCACGGTGGTCTTCGTCTTCCAGCCGGCGGAAGAAGGCGCCCCTCCCGGCGAGGCCAAGGGCGGCGCCGCCCTGATGATCGCCGAGGGCGCGCTGAACGATCCCAAGCCCGAGGCCATCTTCGGCCTGCACGTCGTGCCCGGCCGTCCGGGCAGCGTCTTCTACCGCCCCGAGGGCTTCATGGCCGCCTCCGACCGGGTCGATATCGTGCTGAGGGGCAAACAGACCCACGGCGCCTGGCCCTGGCGCGGCGTGGACGTGATCGCGGTGGCCGGTCAGGTGATCGAGACGGTCAACATCCTGACCGCCCGCACGGTCGATCCGACCACCACCCCGACGGTCTTCACCATCGCCACCGTGGACGCCGGCGTCCGCTATAATATCATCCCCGACAGCGCGACCCTGTCGGGCACCCTGCGCACCTTCGACGTCGCCCAGCGCGACGCCCTGGTCGCCCGCGCCGAGACCGCCATCGACCACGTCGCCGCCGCCTATGGCGCCACCGCCGAGTTCGGCGTCAGACAGAACGCCGCCCTGGTCTTCAACGACCCCGGCCTGTCCGCCTGGCTGGCCCCGGTCCTGACCGAGGCGGCCGGCGCTGGCAACGTCAACCCCGCCACGCCCCCGACCACGGTGGCCGAGGACTTCAGCTATTTCCAGCAGGCCATCCCCGGCGTCTTCTACCACCTGGGAGCCAGTCCCGACGGCGTGGACCCCGCCCAGTCCGCGCCGAACCATTCGCCGGAGTTCTCACCGAACGAGAAGGTCCTGCCGCTGGGGGTGAAGACGCACGTACTGACGGCGCTGCGGTTTTTGGAGCGCAGGTAAAGACTGGGTGCTGGCCGAGATGCCCTTGCAGAGACCAAATCTGGCGGCCCAAGCGTGACTGTTGAGTGAGAATGTTTACAAACGAAATACGATGTAATACAAACTTCGCATGGCTTCCCTGACCACCCCTCTCAGCGTCCGGCTTTCTGAGGACGACACCAGCTTTCTTTCGAAGCTGGAGATCGACGGCGCGGTGACGGCCAGCGACAAGATTCGCGGTCTGATCCGGCAGGCGCGACAAAGAGCCGAGCCGCTCGATTCCTTTCCCGCGGCCCTGGCGGTCAGTCACGATCACATGGCCGCGACGGTCCGTGCGGTCCGCATCATCGAGCAGGATTTGGACCGTCACTCAGACGTCGCGGCGGGGTTGGTGAACATCGCCGAGGAATTCCTCGCCCTGGCCCTGACCGCCCCGCGCCCCGGCTCAACGGGCGTTTCGGACGAGCTTGTCCGGCACGAGGCGCGTCTGGTGGACTGCGCGACCCGGATGACCGATCAGCTGTTGCGCTGGGCCCTGACGCCCACTGCTCCGGCCTATGACCCTGCCGTCATCTCTCGCCGACTCGCCGAGTCGGCCGAACTGATGCGGCTTGTTTCTGCGGCCCTGGCCGCGCGCTAACGGAAGGATCAAGAGCATGGCGGATACACTTAGCGCTCGCGTCGGCCGAATCGTCTCGGGCAGTGCGCACGCGCTGATCGATACGATCGAGGGCGCCATGCCGGACGCTATCGTCCAGCAGACCCTGCGTGAAATCGACAAGGCGGTGGACGATGTTCGCGCCGAACTAGGCCGCACCATCGCCGGCAAACATCTGGCCAACAAACGGCTGACTGAACAGAGCAGCCGTCACGAGGAGTTGGCGGGCCAGATCGAACTGGCGCTGCGTGAAAGCCGCGAGGACCTGGCCCGCGCGGCGGTCGAGCATCAACTCGACGTCGAAGCCCAGGTCCCCGTCCTGGAGGCCACGGTGGCTGACGCCGGCAAGCGCGAGATCGAGCTGGAAGGCTATGTCGCCGCCCTTCTCGCCAAGCGCCGAGAGATGGAGGAAGCCTTCCAGTCCATGCTTCTGGCCAGGGCGCGCGGCGCCGAGGACGCAGGTGCGGCCACGGGCGGGGTGGGCTCCGACGGCAAGCCCAGCGTGATCCGCCGCGTCGAGAACGCGACCGGCGCCTTCGACCGGCTGATGGCTCGCGAAGGGGCGCCGCCCCTGGGGGGCGTTGACCGCGAGCAGGGCGCCAAGCTGGCGGAACTGGACGGTCTGGCGCGCCGGAACCGCGTCGAGGAACGTCTGGCCGCCATCAAGGCGCGCACCGGCGACAAGGGCTGACGCCGCCGATGTGGGGGTTTCTTTTTTCGCCGGACAATGTGCCCTTTGTCGCGGCCCTCGTTCTGATGATGCTCATCGGCGTGGTCGAGGCCCTCGGTTTCGGCGGCGGCCTGGCGGCCGGCGATGGGCTCGACGGGGTGGACGCGGACGTCAATGTCGAGACCCCCTCGCTTCTGTCCTGGCTGAATGTCGGGCGGCTGCCGCTGCTGATGTTGATCGTCGTCTTCCTGTTCGCCTTTGGCATGACGGGGCTGATCGGCCAGAGGATCGTCGCCGCAATCGTCGGCCAACCCGCCCCTTGGTTTCTCGCGGCCCCGCTGGCCTTCGCGGTCGGCCTGCCGGTGACGCGAGTCTTCGGTCGCGGCGTCGCCAAGATCATGCCGCGTGACGAGACCTCGGCGGTTTCGCGCGACAGTCTCGTCGGGCGGGTGGCGGTCATTGTCACCGGCGAGTCGCGCCACGCCAGTGCGGCCCAGGCCCGGGTCCGCGACGAGCACGGCCAGGTCCACTACGTCATGGTCGAGCCCGACAACGCTACAGACGTCTTCGCCCAGGGTAGCAGCGTGCTGTTGGTCCGGCATGCGGGGGCCAAATACTTCGCCATTCACAACACCAGCGCGTCGCTGCTCGACGCGTCTGTCTGACGACTTTTCAAGTTTAGGGGCCCTTCAAATGAACTCGCTCATAGAGATCGCCATTCTGTCCGGTGCAGGGCTTGTCGCCCTGTTGATCCTGGGCCTGATCTTCGCTCGCCTGTACAAGCGTGCGTCCAAGGAGACAGCCTTCGTTCGCACCGGCTTCGGCGGCGAGAAGGTCGTCATGAACGGCGGCGCTCTGGTTTTGCCGGTCCTGCACGAGACCATTCAGGTCAATATGAACACCCTGCGTCTGGCGGTTCAGCGCAGCAATGAACAGGCGCTGATCACCAAGGACCGCATGCGTGTCGATGTGCTGGCCGAGTTCTATGTCCGGGTTCAACCCAGCGCCGACGCCATCGCCTCGGCCGCCCAGACCCTGGGCCTGCGGACGATGCACCCCGAACAATTGAAGGACCTGGTCGAGGGCAAGTTCGTCGACGCCCTACGCTCGGTCGCGGCCGAGCTGACGATGACGGAGCTGCACGAGCAGCGCACCCACTTCGTCCAGAAGGTGCAGCAGGTCTCGTCCGAGGACCTGCTGAAGAACGGCCTCGAGCTTGAGACTGTCTCGCTGACCGGCCTCGACCAGACCGCGATGGAGCATTTCAATCCATCCAACGCCTTCGACGCCGAGGGCCTGACGCGGCTGACCGAAGAGATCGAACTGCGCAAGAAGCTGCGCAACGATATCGAACAGGACACCCAGGTCCAGATCCGCACCAAGAACCTTGAGGCCCAGCGCCGTACGCTGGAGATCCAGCGCGACGAAGAATACGCTCAGCTGGAACAGGAGCGCGAGCTCGCCAACCGTCGGGCCGAGCAGGGCGCGGACGTGGCCCGCCAGGAGGCCGAGAAGGCGCGCGAGGCCGAGGCCGCCAAGATCACTTCCCAGCAGCAGATCGAGCAGGCGAGGATCGAGGCCGAGCGTCTCGTCGCCCAGCAACGCATCGCCATGGAACAGGAAGTGGCCGAGCGCGAAATCTCCAAGGCCCGCGCCGTCGAGACCCAGGACATCGAGAAGGCCAAGGCGATCGAACTGTCCGAGCAGGATCGCGACATCGCCGTCGCCGAGAAGTCCCGCGCCCAGTCCGAAGCCAAGGCCGAGGCCGACAAGGCGCTGGCGCTCGCCGTCCAGGCCGAAGAGCAGGTCAAGACGATGCGAGACCGTGAGGCCGCCGATCGTCAGAAGATCATCGAACTGATCGAGGCGACCAAGGAGGCCGAGCGCGAAGCCATCACCGTCCGCGTCGCCGCCGAGGCCGAGAAGATCGCCGCCGCCGACCAGGCCGAAGCCCTGCGTGAACAGGCGCGCGGTCAGGCCGACAAGACCACGATCGAGGCAGAGGCCCAGGCCAAGGCCGTGCGCGCGGCCGCCGAGGCGGCGCGGGTCCACTACGAGGTCGAGGCCGCCGGCCAGCAAGCCTTGAATACGGCGGCGAATCTGCTGTCTGCCGAACAGGTCGCGATGCAGATACGCATCAAGCTGATCGAGAACCTGGACCGTATCATCGCCGAGTCCGTCAAGCCGATGGAGAGCATCGACTCCATCAAGATCGTCCAGGTCGAAGGCCTGAACGGCGGCGGCGCTTCGGCCGGCGCGGGCGCCGGCGGCTCGCACGACGGCAACCTGTCGGAGCAGGTCGTCAGCAGCGCCCTGCGCTATCGCGCCCAGGCCCCGCTGGTCGATCAGCTAATGGCCGAGGTGGGCCTGTCTGGAGCTGATCTGAAGGGATTGACAGGCGCACTACGGACGCCGGAGGCTCCGGCGCCGCAAAGCGACACCCACGCAGACGAAGGCGCCCCCGCGCCGGCGAAGAAGAAGCGACCGGACGCCGCCCAGGCGGACTAGGTCTCGGCGGGACGAGCAGGCTTGGCCTGTTCGTCCCTTGGCTGTAGCAGGGGATTGAGTCTATTTCCCCAGCCTCACAGCCGTTCGAACACCGTCTCGATCACCCGCCGATAGACCGCCGTCAGGGTCTCCAGCTCCGCCGTCGGCACCCGTTCGTCGATCTGGTGCATGGTCTGGCCGACCAGGCCCAGCTCCAGCACCGGGCACAGGGCGCGGATGAAGCGGGCGTCGGAGGTGCCGCCGGTGGTCGAGGCTTCGGGGCGGTGCCCCAGCACGGCCTCGACCGCGTCCTGCACCGCCGCGACGAAGACGCCGGGTTCGGTCAGGAAGGCCTCGCCCGAACACAGGTGGTCCAGGCTGATCTGCAGCCCGGTCTCGGCCTGCATGGCCCCGGCCTCGCGGTTCAGCCAGTCGATCAGGCCGTCGCCGGTATGGCTGGGGTTGAAGCGGATGTTCAGCCGCGCCTTCGCCTCGGCCGGGATGATGTTGGTGGCCGGATTGCCGATGTCGATCGTAGTGATCTCCAGGTTCGACGGGGGGAAACCTTCGTATCCGTCGTCCAGCACATGGTCGTTCAGCCGGCTCATCAGCCGGGCGATGACCGGCGCCGGATTGGCCGCCCGTTCCGGATAGGCGACGTGGCCCTGTTTGCCCGTGACCGTGATCCAGGTGTTCAGCGAGCCGCGCCGCCCGACCTTGATCATGTCGCCCAGGTGCTGCGACGATGAGGGTTCGCCCACGATACAGGCGTCGATCACCTCGCCCTCGGCCGCCAGGGTCTCGACCACCCGTTTGGTGCCGTGCAGCGCCGGGCCTTCCTCGTCCCCGGTGATCAGGAAGGAGAGGGAGCCTGCCGGTTCGCCTTCCGCCAGCACCTGGGACACGGCGGCGACCCAGGCGGCGATCCCGCCCTTCATGTCCACCGCGCCCCGGCCGTACAGCAGGCCGTCCCTGACCTCGGCGTTGAAGGGCTGGGCCGACCACTGATCGGACGGCCCGGTCGGCACCACGTCCGTATGGCCGGCGAAGCACAGGTTGGGCGAGGCGGTTCCGCGCCGGGCATACAGGTTCTCGATCCGCGCATGCACCCCTTCGCCCCCCGGCCCTTCGAAGGCCAGGCGGCGGCAGTGGAAGCCCAGGGCCGTCAGATGGCGTTCCAGCACATCCATGGCCCCCTCGTCGGCGGGGGTGACGGACGGAATACGGATCAGATCGCGGGTCAGTTCGACAGGATCGATCACAGGAGTTGATGCGCGGCTCATGCGCCTATGCTTTACGGACATCGCGTCACGGCGAGAAGGCCCATGCCCAAGATCGACATCGACAGCGCGCCGAGAGGCGACGGCACGACCTATCCGGATGAGTTTGCAGGCCCCTGTCTGTCGCGTCGCCGCTGGAAGCTGGGCGATGCGGCGGGCCTGAGCCAGTTCGGCGTCAACCTGCTGCGCCTGCCCGACGGCGCCTGGTCCAGCCAGCGGCACTGGCACGAAGCCGAGGACGAGTTCGTCATGGTGGTGGAGGGCGAGGTGGTTTTGATCGAGGACGACGGCGAGACGGTGCTTCGCGCCGGCGACTGCGCCGGATTCAAGGCCGGCGTCCCCAACGGCCACCGGATCGAGAACCGATCCGGCCATGACGCGGTTTTGCTCGAGGTCGGCACGCGCAGCCCGACCGTCACCCCTTGCGACTACCCCGACATCGACATGGTCCTGCCTGCGGGCGCGGACCGCTATTTCCACCGCGACGGTTCGCCCTATCCGAAGTTCCCCAGACGCACGTGACCTCAGACTCCATTGACGCCGGCCCCGACAGCCCCTGGGGCATCCGCGATTTCCGCCTCCTGTGGTTCGGCCGCGTGGTCGCCGTGCTGGCGATCCAGATCCAGTCCTCGGCCCTGTTGTGGCAGGTCTATGAGATCGCCCGGCGCGACCATCCGATCGAGGAGGCCAGCCTGTATCTGGGCCTGGTCGGCCTGTGTCAGTTCCTGCCGCTGCTGGCCTTCACCCTGCCGGCGGGAGCCATGGCCGACCGCCGCGACAGGAAGCGCACCGTCTGGATCTCCATCCTGGTCGAGGCGGCCTGCGCCGGGTCGTTCCTGGCCATGGCGCTTCACGGAAACCCGCCCCTGTGGGGTCTGCTGGCGGTGGCGGCCCTGTTCGGCGCGGCGCGGGCCTTCCTGGCGCCGGCCAGCCAGGCCTTCCTGCCGATGGTGGTGGGGCGTAAGGCCCTGCCGCCCGCCATCGCGGCCCAGTCCATCGCCTTCCAGACCGGGGCCATCGCCGGTCCGGCCCTGGGCGGGGTGATCGTGGGCGTCAATGTGCCCCTGGCCTATGCCGTGTCCCTGGGCATGTTCCTGCTGGCGGTGGCGGCCTTCATCCTGATCCGCACCAGCGGCAAGCCCGCGCCCCAGGCCAATCCCCTGTCGCCGATCGACTCGGTCAAGGAGGGGCTGGCCTATGTGTGGAAGACCAAGATCGTCCTGGGCGCCATCTCCCTGGACCTGGTCGTGGTCCTGCTGGCGGGCGTCGCGCTTCTGACGCCGATCTTCGCCCGCGACATCCTTCATGTCGGTCCGCAAGGCTTCGGCCTGCTACGCGCGGCCTTCGGGGTGGGGGCCATGGGCATGGCCATCTATCTGAGCCGCTTCCCGATCCGGCGGAACGGCGGGCGCTGGATGTTCTCGGCCGTGGCGGTGTTCGGCATCTGCACCCTGACCTTCGGCCTGTCCAGGATCGTCTGGCTGTCCGGCCTGGCCCTGCTGATCGGCGGGGCGGCGGACATGATCAGCGTCAACGTCCGCCAGACCCTGATCCAGCTGGCCACGCCCGATCATATGCGCGGTCGGGTCTCGTCCGTGTCGATGCTGTTCATCGGCGCCTCGAACGAACTGGGCGAGGCCTATTCCGGCGTCATGGTCCGCATCCTGGGCGCGGTCGGGGCGGCGGTGTTCGGCGGCGTCGGAGCGCTGGCGGCGACGGGGGCGTGGTCGGCGATGTTCCCGGGGCTGAGGAAGGCGAACAAGCTGACGTGAGGTCTCCGTTTCTCCCTCCCCCTGCGGGGGAGGGGCGTCGCGTAGTGAC
>NZ_JMQR01000090.1:0-12739 GCF_000698025.1 Brevundimonas sp. EAKA
CCGCCATCGTGGCGATCATTGTCGTTTGGGGCGTGAACAATGCGGGGGCCAAGCTGGCGACCGAGACCCTGCCGCCGTTGCTGGTCGGGGCGATCCGTTTCGGTCTCGCAACGGCCTGTCTGATCGTCTTCGTCCGTCCGCCGTTCCCGGACTGGAGGAGCCTGCTGCTGATCGTCATCGTCGGCGGGCCGATCCAGTATGGTCTGGCCTACACCGCCTACTGGATGGCGACCGACGTCAGCCCCGTGACGGTGGCCAACCAGCTGTGGATTCCTTTCACCGCCCTGTTCGCCTTCCTGATCCTGGGCGAGCGACTGAGCAGGGCCGCCCTGGTCGGCATGGGGGTGGCCTTTGTCGGCGTGGCCTGGATGACGCTGGACGCCCATGCGCTTCAGGACTGGAAAGCCATCCTGGTCGCCATCGCCGCCGGGGCGGCCTGGGGCGTGACGACGGTGGTCGCGCGGCGCACGACCTCGATCCCGCCGCTGAAGATGCAGGGGCTGCTGGCGCTCGGCGCCTTTCCGGTCATGGCCTTCGGTTCGGCGGTGTTCGAGCACGGGCAGTGGGAGGCGGTGAAGTCCGCCACGCCCATGGTCTGGGCTTCGCTGCTGTGGGCGGGGATCGTCTCCTCGGTCCTGGCCACCACCCTGTTGTTCTGGCTGGTGCAGCGGCGCGAGGCCGGGCGGGTGACGCCCTATCTTCTGGTGACGCCCGTGGTGTCGATGCTGATCGGCTGGGGCTTGATGGGCGACGTGCTGACGCCCCAGATCCTGACCGGCTCGGCCATCACCATGGGCGGGGTGGCCCTGGTCGCCCTGGCCGAACGGGGCTTGCGCGCGGGGGCCGCCAAGGCTTGATCTGTTTCCTGAGCGATTCAGGAATCCGTCATGCCCCACGCCCCTCTCGACGCCGATCATGTTTCCCGCCGCTGGCTGGGCAAGGAGACGCATGAACTGGCCGCGAACGAGGCCAGCGTCGTTCGCAGCGCCGCCGAACGCCGCCCGATCTCGGAGGATGTGAACGAGGCCTTCGACGACCGCCAGAGTTTCGGCGACCGTTTGGCCGACCGGGTGGCGGAGTTCGGCGGATCCTGGACCTTCCTGATCGCCTTCGGCCTGTTCCTCGTGACCTGGACGTTGCTCAATCTGGTTCTGAGACGGGATGCGTTCGACCCCTATCCCTTCATCTTCCTGAACCTGATGCTGTCGATGATCGCGGCGGCCCAGGCGCCGATCATCATGATGAGCCAGAACCGTCAGGCCTCGAAGGACCGGCTGGACGCCGGCAACGACTACCAGGTCAATCTGAAGGCCGAGATCGAGATCATGGCCCTGCTGGACAAGGTCGAACACCTGACGGCGCGCCAGCAGGAGCAGACCGAAATGATCGAGCGGTTGCTGGCCGAGAAGGGGCGTTAGGGCGTCAGCTCGCGCTCAACGCCGCGCAGGCGACCCGATCGCCGGCCCCGCCGATGGGCTGGCTCGAGTGGTCGTCGGGATTGGCGTGGATGATGATCGCCGACCCGTCGGCGTCCCACAGCCATTGGCCGGGCCCTTCCGAGGAAATCCGCGCGCGGGTGGTGAAGAGTTCGGCGTTCACCTTGCCGTCGGCGCCGGCGTAGACGTTCGGCAGATCGCCGTCGTCCGGCCCCGCCGCGTTCAGCAGGCCGTGCGGCGCCTTGGGCTCGCCGTGGTTGATATGGGCTCCGGACGAGGTGAAGGGCGCGGCGCATTCGCCGGTCGCATGGATATGGATGCCGTGCCAGCCGGGCGTCAGGCCCGAGGCCTCGACCTTGATCACCAGGCCGGTCGGTCCCTGGCGCAGATCGACGCGTCCAATATTGGCCCCCTGGGCGTTGATCAGAACGGCCTGTCCGGTCGCGCCGACGGGCGCGCGTTCGGCCTGCATCTGGGCCGCGTCGGCGGTTGAAGCGCAGGCCCCGGCGAGGGCCAGCGGGGCGGCGAGAGCGAGGGCGGCGGCGAGAGGCGTGAAGCGCATGTGGAACGTCCTTTCAGAGACGGGCTTTCACGGCGACGTCGCTTTGCCACCGAGGCCCTGGAATGCTAGAAATCGTCACAGCGGATCACGTTCCGATTCCGGCCGCATAAAGCCACGCTTCCTTGACCGACGACAGCTACGAAAACGCCGCAACTCCGATCGTTCCGGGAGGCGGCGGCTCCGACATTTCCACGATCACGATCGAGGACGAACTGAAGCGTTCGTACCTCGACTACGCCATGAGCGTGATCGTCTCGCGCGCGCTTCCCGACGCCCGTGACGGCCTCAAGCCGGTTCACCGTCGCATCCTGTATTCGATGCACGACCTGAACATGACGCCCGAGCGCAGCTATTCGAAATGCGCCCGCGTGGTCGGCGACGTGCTGGGCCGGTTCCACCCCCACGGCGACGCCTCGGTCTATATGGCCCTGGTGCGGATGGCCCAGCCCTTCTCGATGGGTCTGATGCTGGTCGACGGCCAAGGGAACTTCGGCTCGGTCGACGGCGATATGCCCGCCTCGATGCGTTACACCGAGGCCAAGATGGCCCCGGCCGCCGTCGCCCTGATGGCCGACATCGACAAGGACACCGTCGATTTCCAGCCCAACTACGACGAGAAGGAGCTGGAGCCGGTCGTCCTGCCGAGCCGGATCCCGAACCTGCTGGTCAATGGCGCCGGCGGCATCGCCGTCGGCATGGCGACCAACATCCCGCCGCATAATCTGGGCGAGGTCGTGGATGCGGCCCTGGCCCTGCTGGACGATCCCAACGTCACCGACGACGCCCTGCTGGACATCGTGCCCGGTCCCGACTTCCCGACCGGCGGCGAGATCATGGGCCGCACCGCGCCGCGCAACGCGCTGCGCGACGGTCGCGGCTCGGTCGTCGTGCGCGGGCGCGCCTCGGTGGAAGAGATCCGCAAGGATCGCGAGGCCATCGTCGTCACCGAACTGCCCTATCAGGTCAACAAGCAGACCCTGATCGAGCGCATCGCCGAAATGGTGCGCGAGAAGCGTCTGGAAGGCATTTCCGACGTCCGCGACGAATCCGACCGCCAGGGCATGCGGATCGTCATCGAGCTGAAGCGCGACGCCTCCGGCGACGTCATCCTGAACCAGCTGTGGCGCTATACGGCGATGCAAAGCTCGTTCGGCGTCAACATGCTGGCGCTGAACCACGGCCGGCCCGAGCAGATGGGTCTGCGCGACCTGCTGCAGATCTTCCTCGACTTCCGCGAGGAAGTCGTCGTCCGCCGCGTCAAGTTCGAGCTGAACAAGGCCCGCGACCGCGGCCACGTCCTGGTCGGTCTGGCCGTCGCCGTCGCCAATATCGACGAGGTCATCCACATCATCCGTTCCTCGGCCGATCCGACCGAGGCGCGCGAACGTCTGCAGGCCAAGCCCTGGCCCGTCGGCGACATGATGGCCCTGGTCGAACTGATCGCCGACCCCCGCAGCGTCGTCATCAACGGCGACAGCCTGCAACTGACCGACGAACAGGCCCGCGCCATCCTGGCCCTGACCCTGTCGCGCCTGACCGGCCTGGGTCGTGACGACATCTTTGGCGAGGCGAACGGCCTGGCCGACACCATCCAGGGCCACCTGACCATCCTGTCGGACCGCAAGAACGTCCTGGCCATCATTCGCGACGACCTGATCGACGTGAAGGACAAGTTCGCCGTGCCGCGTCGCACCCTGATCGGGGAAGGCGACGGCGAGATGGAGGACGAGGACCTGATCCCGCGTGAGGACATGGTCGTCACCGTCACCCACGGCGGCTACGTCAAGCGCGTCGCCCTGAACGCCTATCGGACCCAGCACCGCGGCGGCAAGGGCAAGTCCGGCATGACGATGAAGGACGAGGACGCCATCACCGGCGTGTTCAGCGCCTCGACCCACACCCCGGTCCTGTTCTTCGCCACCAACGGCAAGGCCTACAAGCTGAAGACCTGGCGCCTGCCGCTGGGCAATCCGCAGTCGCGCGGCAAGGCCTTCGTCAATCTGCTGCCCATCGAGCCGGGCGACAGCATCATGAACGTCCTGCCCCTGCCCGAGGACGAGACGACCTGGGGCGACTACGACATCATGTTCGCCACCAGCTCGGGCGACGTGCGCCGCAACAAGCTGTCGGACTTCGCCACGGTCAACCGCGCCGGCAAGATCGCCATGAAGCTGGAAGGCGACGACCGCATGGTCGGCGTCGGCCTGTGCACGGCCGACGACGACGTGCTGCTGACCACGGCGCTGGGTCGGGCGATCCGGTTCAAGGCCGACGATGTGCGCGTGTTCAAGGGCCGGGATTCGACCGGCGTCCGGGGCGTGCGCCTGCAAGACGGCGACGAGGTCATCTCCATGGCCATCCTGGGCCGCGTGGATGCGACGCCGGAAGAACGCTCGGCCTACGTCAAACACGCCAACGCCATGCGCAAGGCCCTGGCCGGCGCGGAGGCGGAAGAGGATGTCGCGGCTCCGGCCGAGGCTGAAGACGAGGTCGCCGACGCCGCTCTGACGGTGGAGCGGATCGCCGAACTGGGCGCCGCCGAACAGTTCATTCTGACGGTCACCGAGACCGGCTTCGGCAAGCGCTCTTCGGCCTATGAGTATCGTCGCACCGGCCGCGGCGGTCAGGGCCTGACGGCCCACGGCCTGGGCGGTCGCGCCGGCACGCGCCTGGCGGCGGCCTTCCCGGTTGAGGAGACGGACGACCTGCTGCTGGTCACCTCGGGCGGGCAGATGATCCGCACGCGGATGGATCAGGTCCGCATCGTCGGCCGCTCCAGCCAGGGCGTCACCATCTTCCGCACCGGCAAGGACGAAAAGGTCGTCTCGGTCGAACGCCTGCCGGAAAGCGGCGGTTCGGATGAGGCGGACGTCGCGAGTGAAGAGGGTGGCGAGGACTAAGTTCAAACCCTCTCCCGCCGGGAGAGGGCTTGAGCGCCCGAGAGCATAGCGATCGATCTTGCGCGAAAGGGTGAGGGGAACGGTGGTGCGAACTGGCCCACCAGCGGACCCCTCATCCGGCCCTTCGGGCCACCTTCTCCCGCAAGGGGAGAAGGAAGGAGGAGAGGGAAGCGGCCATGACGTCTGACATCCTGATCGACGGCCTTCCCGCCAGCCCTGACGACCTGGCCCACCAGGCCCTGGTCAACTACGGCGCCTACACCTCCTTCCGCGTCGAGCACGGCGCGGTCCGCGGCCTGGATCTACACCTCGCCCGCCTTGACCAGGCCGCCGTCGAACTGTTCGGCGAAAGCCCCGGCGAGGCCGAGTTCCGGCGTCTCTTGGCGCTCGCTGTTGAGGGACGTGACAAGGCCTGGATGCGGGTCAGCCTGTTCTCGCCCGAGATCGGCCATCGCAACCCGTCCTTCGTAGGCCGACCCAAGGTGATGACCGTCGTCTCGCCGCCCCCGCCGCCCCTGGCGACCCAAATGCGGGTGACGGCTGTGCCTCATGGCCGCGAGACGCCCCACCTGAAACACGTCGCCACCTTCGGTCAGACGCGCGTGCGCCGGGCCGTGCGGGCGGCGGGCTTCGACGACGCCCTGTTCGTTGATGACCAGGGTCATGTGTCCGAGGGCGTCACCTGGAACATCGGCTTCATCCAGGGGGATCGCATCGTCTGGCCCCAGGCGCCGATGCTGGCGGGCGTGACCCAGGTCCTGATCGCACGCGGCTTGGCCGGGCTCGGCATATCGTCGCAGACCCGCCCGGTGCATCTTTCGGAAATCACAGGCTTCGACGGCGCATTCCTGTGCAACAGCGCCACGCCGGCCTGTCCCATCACGGCAGTTGACGACACGGTTTTCGCCGTCGATCCGACCCTGCTGACGGCGATCGAAACCGCCTGGGCCGCCAATGACCCGCTGCCCTTGACGGTCCAGCTCTCCTAATTCTGCAAGAAAAGCCTAATGAATTCAGCGTCGCCGTCAGCGAGCTCAGCAATCGGCGCGCCTGGGTTTACGGCGGGCGTAAAATCGCGCGATGACCGATGTGACGCCAAACCCCGCCCCGCCGTCCACCCGCCTACTTTGGCGCTTTTGGCGCCTTGTCACCCTGTTTTTGCGACACGCCTCCACGCCAACGGCCTGCTAGGCCGAACCTTTCGCACCTGCTAAGTCACGCCGAACAGCAGGCGACAGGCTGGGGAGACACGCCATGCGCATCGGACTCTATCCGGGCACCTTCGATCCAGTGACCAACGGTCACACCGACATCATCAAACGGGCGTTGAAGCTGGTGGACCGGGTGGTCATCGGCGTGGCCCAGAACGACGACAAGGGGCCGTTGTTCACCACGGCCGAACGGGTCGAGATGCTCCAGGCCGAGGTGGCCAACCTGGGCGGCGATATCGTGGTCCAGCCCTTCTCGACCCTGCTGATGCATTTCGCGGAAGAGCTGAACGCCAATGTCATCATTCGCGGTTTGCGCGCGGTCGCCGATTTCGAATACGAGTTCCAGATGACGGCCATGAATCAGCGCCTCAATCAGGACATCGAGACGGTATTCCTGATGGCCGATCCCCGGCATCAGGCCATCGCCTCGCGGCTGGTCAAGGAAATCGCCCGTCTGGACGGCGCGATCGACAGTTTCGTCAGCCCCGCCATCGCCGCGCGCGTGCGGGACAAGGTCAAGAACAGAGGATGAGTGCGTCAATGCGTCTTGGTGTGATCGCGGCGGCCGCCGCCGCTCTTCTGGCGTCGGCTGCGACCCAGGCTCCGGCCGTGGCCCAGGCCCAGGCCCAGGCCCAGATTCAGGCTCCCGCTACCGACTGGCGCACCGTCACGCCCGAGAACCTGCTGGTTATCGACACGCCCAAGGGCCGGATCCTGGTCGAGTTGACGCCGGTCGCCGCGCCGGCCCATGCCGAACGCATCCGCACCCTGGCCAACCAGGGCTTCTATGACGGGCTGAAGTTCCACCGCGTCATCCCCGACTTCATGGCCCAGACCGGCGACCCCCAGGGCACCGGCGAGGGCGGCAGCGAACTGCCCGATCTGAAGGCGGAGTTCAGCTTCCGTCGTGGTCGTGACGCCGGCTTCGTCGCCGTGCCGAACGCGGGACAGGGCGTGCGCGGTCTGGTCGGCGTTCTGCCGGTCGAGACCCAGCCCGACGCCCAGATGATGATCACCGCCGACTTCAAGGTCGAGGCTCACGGCCTGTTCTGCCCCGGCGTCCTGGGCATGGCCCGCGCCGGCGCGCCCGACAGCGCCAACAGCCAGTTCTTCCTGATGATGGGCGACCGGGACCAGTTGAACGGCGTCTACACTGCCTTCGGCCGCGTGGTTTCGGGCCTGGACGTGGTGAACAAGCTGAATAAAGGCTCCGACGCCGAAGACGGCAAGGTCGCCAACCCCGACGTCATGACGCGGGTCCGCATGGCCTCGGCCCTGCCGGAAGGCGAACGGCCCACCGTCCGTGTGCTGAATCCGGCCAGCGCCGCCTTCGCCGAACGGATCGCGGCGGCCCGCACGGCGCGCGGCGGCAGCTTCAATATCTGCGACGTTCAACCGGTGGCCGAGGTCGTCGGCGGCTGATCGCCAAAATAGAGGGGAGGGCCGGGGGATGACCATTCGAAACACGCTGATGGCGGCAGGCCTTGCGGCGCTGCTGGCCAGTCCGGCTCTGGCGCAGCAGGCGGCTGTGCCGCCGCCCCCGCCCGGCCCGACCGAATGGCGCGCCGTCGCGCCCGACAATCTGCTGGTCATCGACACGACCAAGGGCCGGATTCTGGTCGAACTGGCGCCCGAGATCGCCCCGGCCCATGTCGAGCGGATCAAGCTGCTGGCGTCGCGCGGCTTCTACGACAACCTGGCCTGGCACCGGGTCATCGACTGGTTCATGGCCCAGACCGGCGACCCCCTGGGGACCGGCGACGGCCAGAGCTGGTATCCTGACCTGAAGGCGGAGTTCACCTTCCGACGCGGACCGGACATGGCCTTCACCCCGGCCGCCGCGCCGGCCGGGGCCCTGATCGGCTTCTACCATTCCCTCCCGGTCCAGACCCAGCCCGACGCCCTGATGACGGGGACGGCCGACCGCAAGGTGCATGGCTGGGGCCTCTATTGCCCCGGCGTCGCCGGCATGGCCCGCGACGAGGGCAATGACACCGCCAACAGCCAGTTCTTCCTGATGCGTCAGGCCTATCCCGCCCTGGACAAGCGCTACACCGTCTGGGGCCGGGTGGTCGTGGGACTCGACATCGTGCGCGCCCTGAAAGCCAGCCCCAATCCGGACGGCGTCGTCACCGATCCCGACCGGATGACCCGCGTCCGCCTGGCGTCCGACTTGCCGTCGGCCGAGCGCCCGGCGGTGCAGATGCTGAACACCACCTCGCCGACCTTCCGCGCCCTGGTCGATCAGGCGCGTCAGGCCAAGGGGGCGGACTTTTCGGTCTGCGACATCGACGTGCCGGTGCGGCTGGCGGCGGCGAGCTGACGCTCAGGTCGCCGTAGGGCCCCGGCCTCGGCCCCGCCGACGCCTGCGCCGCTTGGGCGGCTTCTTGTCTTCGCGCATCTGCTGCAGCAACAGGCCTTCGCGCAGACCGCGGTCGGCGACCCGGACCCGCTCCGACGGCCAGGCCCGCTGAATGGCCTCCAGGATCGCCGCCCCGGCCAGGACCAGATCGGCCCGGTCCGGCCCGATACAGGCCTCCTTGGCCCGGCCGTCCGGCCCCAGGGCCTTCAGCCGCTCCGCCGCCGCCTCGCAGTCGCCGCGCGTCATCCATAGTCCATCGACCCGGTCGCGATTGTAGCGCGGCAGGTTCAGGTGAATGCCCGCCAGGCTGGTGATCGCGCCCGAGGTGCCGACCAGATGGGCGCGGTCCGCCAGGAACAGCTCCATCATGGCCGCATCCTCGATCCCGCCCGCCGCAATGGCCGCGCCCATGTCGTTCACCATGGCTTCGTACCAGTCCTCGCCGGCGCCTTCCGGCTCCGGGTGGCGCTCGGCCAGGGTGACCACGCCCAGGGGCGCGGACATCCAGGCGGTGGTCTTCCAGTCGGCGTCTTCCCGCTTCAGCCAGGACAGTTCGGTCGAACCGCCGCCGACATCGATGATCAGCACGGCCTCGGCCTTGGGATCGATCAGGTTCAGACAGCCCTCGACCGCCAGCCGCGCCTCTTCGGCCGGATCGATGATCCGCAGCCGCAAGCCGGTGCCCTTGCGCACACGATCGATGAACTCGGCGCCGTTCTCGGCCGCGCGGCAAGCCTGGGTGGCGACCGCGCTCAGCCGAACCGACTCCACGCCCTTCCTGACGATCCGGTCGGCGCACAGGGCCAGGGCGTCATAGGCCCGGTCCATGGCGCGTGGGTCCAGCCGTCCCGTGCGGGACAGGCCTTCGCCCAGCCGCACGATCCGGCTGAAGCTGTCGACCACCCGAAAGCCGTCGCGCGACGGCCGCGCGATCAGCAGCCGGCAATTATTGGTCCCCAGATCGAGCGCGCCATACAGGGGCGCGTCCCGACCCGCCGCATCCCGCTCGCGGGAAGGCTGGGACCGCTCGTCGCGCCGTCGGGGCGCGCCGTGGGTCTCCGGCATGGGCCGTCATTCCGATGTGGGCGGTCCAAAGCGGCGCCCGTCCGGATCAGCCTAGCCCGCGAAGATCGTCCGCGCCAAGCCATTCTGTCAGGAAGATGAACGGACCTGTGGGCGTCCCGGTCATCCGCGCCAGCGTAACAAGACCTCATGACCCAGGTTCACACCGCCCGTTTCGCCATCGGCCAGATCGTTCGTCACCGCGACAACGCCTTTCGCGGCGTGGTGATGGACGTCGATCACGGCTACGCCGGCCCCGCCGTCGAAACCGGCGCTGTGGCGGCGGACCAGCCCTTCTACCGCGTCTTCGCCCTGGGCGAGGACGGCGGCTTCGTCGCCTATGCGGCGGAGGGGGTGCTGGAAGACGGCCAGTCCGTCCTGCTGCCCGATGACGCCCAGCGCTGGTTCACCACCGACGCCGAGGGCCATCACGCCCCCCTGCATGAAGGCATTCACTGAGGAAGACTTGGAAGGGGCGTCCGCCGGGCGTTAGGATGGGGCAAAGAGGAGCGTCCATGTCCGACTTCGAACACGTCTTCGAACAACCGCCAGAGGGCGCGGCCGCCGACTGGACCATTCCCCAGAACTGGGCCGCCTATACCGAGGTCGAACACCAGACCTGGGACACGCTGTACGCCCGCCAGATGAAGATCCTGCCCGGCCGGGCCTGTGACGCCTTCCTGAACGGGCTGAGGGCGCTGGACCTGAATGCAGGCGGAATCCCCGAATTCGAGATCATCAATCCCAAGCTCCAGGCCCTGACCGGCTGGACCGTGGTCTGCGTGCCCGGTCTGGTGCCCGACGAGGTCTTCTTCGATCACCTGGCCAATCGCCGCTTCGTCTCGGGCCAGTTCATCCGCAAACCGGACCAGTTGGATTACCTCCAGGAACCCGACATCTTTCATGATGTCTTCGGCCATGTGCCCATGCTGACCGACCCCGATTTCGCCGCCTATATGGAGGCCTATGGCAAGGGCGGACAGCGCGCCGCCGGTCTGGGCATGTTGCCCAACCTGGCGCGGCTCTACTGGTACACGGTCGAGTTCGGCCTGATGCAGGAGGCCGGAGCCTTGCGCATCTACGGCGCCGGCATCGTCTCGTCGGCGACCGAAAGCGTCTTTGCGCTCGAAGATCCGTCGCCGAACCGGCTGGGTTTCGACCTGGAGCGGGTGATGCGGACCCTGTACCGGATCGACGACTTCCAGCAGGTCTATTTCGTCATCGACAGCCTGGAAGCGCTGAAGGACGAGACGCTGAAGGACTTCGGCCCCGTCTATGACGCCCTGAAAGGCCAGGCCGACCTGCCGATTGAGACCGTCCTGCCCAGCGATCAGGTCTTCACGCGCGGCACTCAAGCCTATGCGTCCAGGGGCGGGCGGTTCGCGGCCTAGGGCCGCTGGAACGGATAGAAGCCGCCGCCCAAATCCAGAATCGCCGTCAGTTCATCCAGCGCGCTCCGGCTCTCGTTTAGCAGGGCCGGATCGGCGAGGTCGGCGGGGCGCAATTCGTCGCGGTACCAGCGCTCGCCCCATGTTTTGAGCCGAGCGTGCAGCGCATCCGTCAGGCGCATGGCCGGGTTGGTCGCGGCCAGCTCGGCCTCGGTCAGCACGACCCGCAGGCGCAGGCAGGCCGGCCCCCCGCCGTTGCGCATCGACTGGCGCACATCGACGTACCGGACCTGGCCTATGGGGCCGTTTGAGGCGGCCAGGGATTGCGCCACCGCATGGCTGCGCGGGTTGTCGCGGGTCTCGGTCGGACAGATCAGGGTCAGGCGGTCCTCGCCCGGAATCTGGATCAGCATCGAGTTGAACAGGTAGCTGCTGATGGCGTGGGCCAGGGGCAGGTCGGCGGACGACACCTCGACGAAGATCGGGTCGAACAGGCCTTCGGCCGCGCGACGGATGGCGGCCTGGGTTCCGGCCGTGTCCTCGAAGGCGAGGTCGTGGAAGAACAGGGTGTCCCGCGCCCCGACGCAGACCACGTCATTGTGGAAGGTGCCGCCGGCGATGGCGGCCTTCGACTGCTGGGCCAGGACGACGCCGCTGGCGCCGTGGCGACGACCGACGGCCTGCGACGCCTCGCGCGTCTGGCGGGCGGGGTAGGGGCCGTCCCAGGGCGTGAAGGCCTCGCGCCCCCAGACCAGCAGATTGACACCCGGCGCCCCATGCTCGGCGCACAGGCGCACATGGTTGGCGGCGCCTTCATCGGCCAGATGGGCCACAGAGGGCAGGGCGTTATGGACGGCGAAACGATCCGCGGCGGGGAACAGGGCGTCCAGCGCCCGCTTCGTCTGCTGATGCTCCAGCGACCGGTGCAGATTGGTGACGAGATTGGCGGGTGTGAAATGCACCCGACCGTCGGCGGCGTCGGCGCTGGGCGTCACGGTCGCGGCGTTGGCGGCCCACATGGGCGAGGCCGAGCAGGCGGCGGCGGCGAAGGCGGGGGCGTCCTTCCAGGCCTGCTCCAGCACCTGGGCGTCCGAGCCGGTGAAGCCCAGGGTCCGCAGGAAGGGAATGTTCGGCCGCTCATGCGGCGGCAGGACGAACTGGGGCAGGCCCAGGTCCGCCAGGGTCTTCATCTTGTCGAGCCCCTGCAGCACCGCCGCGCGCGGGTTCGACGCCTCGCCCTTGTTCAGGCTGGAGGCGAGATTGCCCGGCGACAGGCCGGCGTAGGAGTGGGTCGGCCCGATCAGGCCGTCGGCATTAGCTTCGACGGCGGGGGTCATTCGGCCCTCTCCCCTTGCGGGAGAGGGAGGTCGCGCACGACGGCGCAAGCCGTCGTCCTGGCGCGAGCGGGTGAGGGGTCACGCAGGCGGCCGGCAGGGAGAAACCCCTCATCCGACCCGCTGCGCGGGCCACCTTCTCCCGCAAGGGGAGAAGGAATCACGACCGTAACCCCTTGATCTCGCCTTCGATGTTCGCGACCGCGTTGGCCTCGAAGCTGGCGACCGGATAGGCGCAGTAGTCTGCGGCGTAATAGGCCGACGGCCGGTGGTTGCCGCTGGCGCCCAGGCCGCCGAAGGGCATGTCGCCGGCGGCGCCGGTGGTGGGGCGGTTGAAGTTGACCACGCCCGCGCGGATGCGACGGGGGAAGGGGGTCCCGGTGGCTGGGTCGGCGCTGACCAGACCCGCGGGCAAGCCGCAGCGGGGGGCGGTGGCCGCCTGGCACGCACGGCCGCATGGCGGGGGGCGCAGCACCCACAGGGG
>NZ_JMQR01000091.1:0-12260 GCF_000698025.1 Brevundimonas sp. EAKA
GTGGTGGAGGGGGCGCGCCGCGCACGAGGCTTGCGGCGTTCAGCGCCCCTAATTCCGCAGATTTTCCCTAACCCATTCAACGCCCTGATGCCCCGAAACGACCCTCGGCCCACCACGCCTTGAAACCCGGCTATAATCACCTCCATCGGATGGGAGGGCCGAAACTGGACTCATTAGACTCATTGGACTGTGTTTTCACCGTCCAGCTTCGCCGCCGATTTCAGACGATTCATACGATTCAGACTCTGTTTTTTCGTCGGCGAGTCTGAAATCCCGTCGCCCGAATTCTCCTCGATTGCCTTCCCCCGCGACAGCCCGCTAAGCGTAGCGAAACGAAACCCAGGAGACGCCCGTGGCCATTCCCGCTTCGCTTCAAAAAGGCCTGACCCTGCCGATCATCTCGGCGCCCATGTTCCTGGTCTCCGGCCCGGATCTGGTGGTCGAGGCCTGCAACGCCGGGATCATCGGCACCTTCCCGTCGCTGAACCAGCGCACGGCCGAGGGCTATCGCGACTGGATTCACGAGATCAAGGGCCGGCTGAAGCCCGGGGCCGCCGCCTTCGGCGTCAACCACATCGTCCACCCGACCAACCCCCGGCTGATGGCCGACATGACGGTGTCGGTCGAGGAGAAGGTGCCGCTGATCATCACCTCGCTGGGCGCCGTGCGCGACGTGGTGGATGCGGTCCACGGCTACGGCGGCGTGGTCTTCCACGACATCGCCAACATCCGCCATGCGCGCAAGGCGGCCGAGGCGGGCGTCGACGGCCTGATCCTGGTCGCCAACGGCGCGGGCGGCCACGCCGGGATCATCAACCCCTTCGCCCTGGTCAACGAGGTGCGCAGCTTCTTCGACGGGACCATCATCCTGTCCGGCGCGATTTCGACCGGTCAGGACGTGGCGGCGGCCCTGATGCTGGGCGCCGACTTCGCCTATATGGGCACCCGGTTCATCAACACGACCGAGGCCATGGCGGCCGACGCCTACAAGCAGATGATCATCGACAGCGGCTCGACCGACATCGTCCACACCCCGGCCGTGTCCGGCATCCCGGCCAACTTCATGTCCAAGTCGCTGATCGAGAACGGGATCGACCCCAAACACCTGCCCGAGCACAAGCTGGACATGGGCGACGAGGCCAAGGCCTGGAAGACGGTCTGGTCCGCCGGTCAGGGCGCGGGCGCCATCCACGACGTCCTGCCGACCGCCGAACTGGTCGGCCGCCTGCGACAAGAGTTCGCTCAGGCCACGGAACAGTTTTCAGCCAGGACCGCAAACCTGTAAGGCTCCTTCGCGCATCCCGCGCGTTGGAGCCCGCATGATCCGAATCCCCTCGCTCGTTCCCTCCGCCCTGCTGGGTTCCCTGCTGGTCCTGACCGCCGTTGTTCCCGCCCAGGCCCAGACGTCTCCCGGCCGCGGCGTCTGGGGCTTCGAGGTCGAGGCGGGGACGGACAACCGCTCCAAGGCCGCCTCCAAGTCGGGCAACGACGCCTATGTCTCCGCCTACGCCGCCTGGGAGAGCGACGACGGCCGGATCTATGTCTCCCCCGGCTTCCAGACCATCCAGGCGGGCGGCTCGAACATCGAGACCGACTGGATCATCGGCTACCGGCCCGAGGCCTTCGGCTACGCCTTCGACCTCAACCTCGCCTACAAGCGCCGCCTCGACGTCGATCCCGGCTATGACGCCGACGGCCTGGAGCTGAGCGCCGAGGTCAGCCGCGCCGTCGGTCCCGCCCAGGCGGCCCTGCTGGTCCAGTACGCCCCCGACGCCCCCGGCGCGACCCGTTCCTACGTCTGGGTCGAGGCCGAACTGGGCTGGACCTTCTCGCCCCGCCTCGACGGCTCGGCCGCCATCGGCCGACGCGAACAGGACGGCGGCCCCGACTACACGGGCTGGAACGCGGGCGTGACCTACGCCCTGACCGACGCCCTCGCCCTCGACCTGCGCTACTACGACACCGACGCCGCCGCGTTGGACGAGCAGTACGAGGACGCCGTCGTCGCCCGGCTCGCCTACGCCTTCTGACGCCCTGCCCTTGCGCCCCGGGCCAAGGCCGCCCATATGGGGAGGGTCGATCTCTCTGCGTAACGCCGCTGCTCCCTTTGCATCACGCACCGAGGTCCAAACGCCGATCCCATTCAGACCCGACAGGCCGACCAGGGATCCCTCCCTGCGGTCAACGCCAGACGGAGGTCTCCAAATGGCTACCGGCACTGTTAAATGGTACAACCCCACCAAAGGCTACGGCTTTATCGCTCCCGATGACGGCGGCAAGGACGTCTTCGTCCACGCCTCGGCCGTCGAAACCTCGAGCGTTGGTTCGCTGAACGAAGGCCAGAAGATCTCCTACGAGATCGAGCGCGACTCGCGCTCCGGCAAGGAATCCGCCGGTCGCCTTACGGCGGCTGAGTAGGACACGCTTCGGAACACCATCGCCTTCGACGGCGAGGTGACCAAGCTCCTGCCTCTGGGCGGCCGCAAGGTCCGCCTGGACAACGGCCACGTCGTAACGGTCCTGCCCACGCTCGGTTCGCCTCAGGGCGTCTCCGGGCTGGGCGATCCGGTCGTGGTCGAGATCGCCTTCAATCAGCTGAAGGGCTGGCGCCTCGCGCGCCGGCCCTGACGCCTATTCCGTACAGGACGCCCGCATGACCCCGCTCGCCGACATGATCCCCTCGATGACCGACGCCGATCTGGTGACCCTGCGCGCCAACGCCGCCCGTCTGGTCGAACACGGCGCCTCGACCCAGGTCATGGCCGCCAGCGACATCCTGCCGGTCATCGACGCCGAAGTCGCGCGCCGCGCCGCCCTGCCCAAGGCCGCCAAGGCCCCGGTCAAGCGCGCCGCCCCCAAGAAGAAGCTGCCCCCCGTCACCGGCCACCAGACCGCCCTTCCCTCCAGCTGAGATCAGCCCAGGGCCTGATCCAGATCCGCGATCAGGTCCTCGACGTTCTCGACCCCGACCGACAGCCGGATCAGGCTGTCGGTGACGCCGCCCTTCTCGCGGATGTCCTTGGGCACGCTGGCGTGGGTCATGATCGCCGGGTGGTTCACCAGGCTCTCGACCCCGCCCAGCGACTCCGCCAGCGTAAAGACCTGCACCCGTTCCAGCACCCGCTTGGTCCGCTCAAGGTCGCCTTCCAGCACCACCGTCACCATGCCGCCGAAGCCCCCGTGCATCTGGCGCGCGGCCAGTTCGTGCTGCGGATGGGCGATCAGGCCGGGATAGATGACCTTGGCCACGCCCTTCCGGGTCTCCAGCCAACGGGCCACGGTCAGGGCGTTCTCGCAGTGCGCCTTCATCCGCAGCGCCAGGGTCTTCAGCCCCCGGTTGGCCAGGAAGGCGTCGAACGGCCCCATGATCCCGCCGACCGAGTTCTGCAGGAACTTGATCCGCGTCGCCAGGTCGGGATCGGCCGTCACCAGCACCCCGCCGATGATGTCCGAATGGCCGTTCAGGTATTTGGTCGCCGAGTGCATGACCACATCCGCCCCCAGGCTCAGCGGCTGCTGGCAGAAGGGGGTGGCGAAGGTGTTGTCCACGATCAGCAGCAGGCCGTGCGCCTTGGCCACCTTCGACAGGGCGGCGATGTCGGCCAGCTTCATCAAGGGATTGGTCGGGGTCTCGACCCACAGCATCCTGGTCTTGGGCGTGATCGCGGCCTCGACCGCGGCGATGTCGCTCAGGTCCACATAGGCGAAGTCCAGCCCCATGGTCCGCCGACGCACCCGCTCGAACAGCCGCCACGAGCCGCCGTACAGGTCGTCGCCGGTGACGATATGGTCGCCCGCGTCCAGCAGCTCCAGCGCCGTCGAGGTCGCCGCCATGCCCGAGCCGAAGCCGAACCCGTGCGTCCCGCCCTCCAGGTCCGCGATACAGGCCTCGAACGCCTCGCGCGTCGGGTTCTTGCCCCGCGCATACTCGTAACCCTTGTTCACGCCCGGGCTTTCCTGGGCGTAGGTCGAGGTGGCGTAGATCGGCGTCATCACAGCGCCCGTGGTCGGGTCGGGATGCTGCCCGGCATGGATGGCGCGGGTCGAGAAACCCTGGCTGTTTTTTGTGTCGGCCATGGGATTACCGGTTCAGGCTGAGGTGGTTGATCAGGTCGGTGCGGGTGATCAGACCCACGAACCGCTCGCCGTCCAGCACGATGGCCACCCGGTCGCGGTCGAAGACGGGGATCAGGGCGTCCAGCGGCTCCTTGACCTGAAGCGTGTCCAAGTCGCGCGTCATGGCCGAGGCCACCGGCTTGGCGAACCGCTCCTTGCGGGTGATCTCGTCGGTGTTCATCACCTGGATCAGGTCGCTCTCGTCCAAAATGCCGACCAGGCGGCCGTCTTCAATGATCGGCAATTGGGACACGTCGGCGCCCTTCATCCGCTTGAAGGCCGTGTCCAGGGTGTCGCCCGGGCCGGCGACGACCACGTCGCCCTTCTCGTATTTGCGGTTGATCAGGTCCGACAGGTCGCCGTGCAGCTCGCGCTCGCCCAGACCCTGATCCGCCAGCCAGGCGTCGTTGTAGACCTTTGACAGATACTTGGCCCCGGTGTCGCAGACGAAGGTGACGCAGGTCTTGGCCTCCGTCTGCTCACGGCACCAGCGCAGGGCCGTGGCGATCAGCGTCCCCGAGGACGACCCCGCCAGAATGCCTTCCTTCAGCAGAAGTTCGCGCGCCGTGGCGATCGCCTCGGCGTCGGGGATCGAATAGGCCTTGTCGATCAGGCTCATGTCCGCTGTGTCGGGCACGAAGTTCTGACCGATGCCCTCGACCGTATAGCTGCCGTCCGGCCCCGGCACGCCCTCATTGACGATGCCGGCCAGGGTCGATCCGACCGGATCGGCCAGGACGATCTGAGCCTTGGAGCCGACGCTCTTCAGATAGCGCGCCACGCCGGTGATGGTGCCGCCCGAGCCGATGCCGGCGACGAAGGCGTCCATGTCGCCGCCCGTCTGCTCCCAGATCTCCGGTCCCGTCGTCTTCACATGGGCGTCGGCGTTCGACTGGTTGGCGAACTGGTTGACGTAATAGGCGCCGGGAATGGCCTGCGACAGGCGCTCGGCCATGTCGGTGTAATATTCCGGATGCCCGTGCGGCACGTCCGAACGGGTCAGGCGAACATCGGCGCCCATGGCCCGCAGATGCTGGATCTTTTCCTTCGACATCTTGTCCGGGATGACCAGCAGCACCTTATATCCACGCGCCCGCCCGACCAGAGTCAGGGCCAGGCCCGTATTGCCCGCCGTCGCCTCGACGATCGTGCCCCCTTCCTTCAACCAGCCTTCCTTCTCAGCCGCATCCAGCATCTCGACCGCGATCCGATCCTTGATCGAACCGCCGGGGTTCTGGGACTCCAGTTTCAGCAGCAGCCGGCACTTGCCGGTGTCGATCTTCGTCACCTCCACCATCGGCGTCTTGCCGATCAGATCCAGCGGCGACTTCACGGTCGCGCTCAGGGCGGGGGCGTTCAGGGACATCGAAGACTCCGGTTCAGGACGCAGAGAGGCTGAGGCCTCACATTCACATGGTCAACTCACGCAAGATTTGACCCAAGGGCGCGGTTCCGCGCTACGAAAGACGCAATGACCAATTCATCCAAAAGGCCGCCCGCCGGCCTTCCCGACAAAGACACCCTCCTCGCCTTCCTGCGCGAGGCCGGATCGGCCGAGAAGACCGATATCGCGCGCCACTTCGGCCTGAAGGGCGGCGACCGCCGCGCCCTGCGCGAAATGATCCGCGAGTTGGAAGAAGAAGGAAAACTGGGCAAGCGCGGCCGCAAGGGCTTCTCCGAAGCCGGCGCCCTGCCCCCTGTCGGCGTCGCCGACGTGATCGAACGCGACGGCGACGGTGAACTTTACGTCCGTCTGGTCGAGGCCAGCGCCGACGCGCCCCGCGCCATACTGATGCCCGACAAGGGCAAGCCCGGCCCCGCCCCCGGCCCGGGCGACCGCCTGCTGGTCAAGTTCCAGCGCGGCGGCGACGGCTGGGAAGCCCGGCTGATCAAGAAGCTGGACGTCGGCACGAACCGCGTCCTGGGCGTGATCCGCAAGTCGGCGCGCGAGACCCGCGTCGAGCCGGTCGACCGCCGCTCCAAGGACGTGCTGCTGGTGCCCCAGGCCCAGTCGGGTGATTTGCGCGACGGCGACCTGGTCCTGGCCGCCATCGAAAAGGGCGAGCAGAGGTTCGGTCCCAAGCGCGGCAAGATCCTGGAGCATATCGGCAAGGAGGACGACCCCCGCGCCGCCTCGCTGATCGCCATCTACGCCCATGGCGTCCCGACCGGCTTCTCCGAGGCCGTCGAGCGTGAGGCCGAGGATCAGGCCCTGCCGACGCTGAGGGGGCGAGAGGACCTGCGCGAGGTCCCCTTCATCACCATCGACCCCGCCGATGCGCGCGACCACGACGACGCCGTCTACGCCGCCCGCGACGAGGATCCCAAGAACCCGAACGGCTGGATCGTCTGGGTCGCTATCGCCGACGTCGCCGCCTATGTGCGGCCCGGAGCCCATCTGGACCGCGAGGCGCGGGACAAGGGCAACTCGACCTATTTCCCCGACCGCGTCGAGCCGATGCTGCCCGAGGTGCTGTCGAACGGCCTGTGCAGCCTGAAGGAGGGCGAGAACCGCGCCTGTCTGGCGGTGCGGATGGTCTTCGACAAGGACGGCCGAAAGACCGGCCACAAGTTCGTGCGCGGCCTGATGCGGTCGCACGCCAAACTGTCCTACGAACAGGCCCAGGCGGCCATCGACGGGCAACCGGACGACGCCACCGGCCCGATCATGGAGGCCATCCTCTATCCGCTGTGGAACGCCTATCACGCCATGCTGAAGGGCCGGCTGAAGCGCAGTCCGCTGCAGATCGAATCGGCCGAGCGCCGCATCCGCATGGCTCCAGACGGCGGCATCGCCTCAATCGAGAAGCGCGCGTCGCTGGAGGCGCACCGGCTGATCGAGGAGATGATGATCCAGGCCAACGTCTGCGCCGCCGAGACCCTGGAGCAGAAGAAGACGCCCCTGATCTACCGCGTCCACGACGCCCCCAGCCAGGAGAAGATCTTCAACCTGGCCGACTTCCTCTCGACCATCGGCAAGCCGTGGAACAAGGGCGAGCCGGGCACCACCAAACGGTTCAACAAGCTGCTGGACGAGACCCGCGACGGCGAATACGCCGATGTGGTCAACGAAGTGGTTCTGCGCACCCAGATGCAGGCCATCTATTCGCCCGACAACGTCGGCCACTTCGGCCTGAACCTGGATCGCTACGCCCACTTCACCTCGCCGATCCGGCGCTATTCCGACCTGATCGTCCACCGCGGCCTGATCCGGGCGCTGGGCTTCGGCAAGGACGGGCTGACGGATCGCGAGATCGCCGAACTGCCCGCCATAGCCGAGGGCGTGACCATGACCGAGCGCCGGTCGATGGCCGCCGAACGCGACGCCATGGACCGCTATATCGCCGCCTTCCTGGAGGACCGCGTCGGGGCCACCTTCACCGGGCGGATCACCGGCGTCACCCGCTTCGGCCTGTTCATCCGCCTGGACGAGACGGGCGCCGACGGCCTGGTCCCCGTCTCGACCCTGGGCAGCGAATATTTCGCCCACGACGACCGCGCCCACGCCCTGGTCGGCGAACGCACCGGCAAGCGGTTCACCCTGGGCCGCAAGGTCGAGGTCAAGCTGATGGAAGCCACCCCCGTCACCGGCGGCCTGGTGTTCGAGATGCTCAGCGAGCCGGAACCCCGCGACCCCAATGCTCCCGCCCCGCGCTACGGCATCCGAGGACGGGGCGGCGACGGCCCACCGATGCGCGGAAAGGGCCGGCCGGGCGGTCCCAAACCTCGCAACGGCTCCAAGCCGGCGGGCGGACTGAAGGGCGTCAGGAAGGGCAAGCGGAGGTGACCCCCTTCGACGCCGCACAGGACCTGACCGACGCCCCGCGCATCGGCGGCGCCCAGCGGCCCAAGGACGCGGCGACCCTGATCCTGACGCGGGGCGGGTCGCGGCCCGAGGTGCTGATGGGAAGACGGGCGCCAGGGCATGTCTTCATGGCGTCGAAGTGGGTGTTTCCCGGCGGGCGGATCGACCGGGCGGATTTCACCGCCGCCGCAACGGGCGATCTGACCTCCGACGTCGCCCGCAGGCTGGAGGCCGAGGTTCCCGCCCGCCGCGCGCGCGCCCTGGCCCTGACGGCGGTGCGCGAGACATTCGAGGAGACCGGCTTGATCCTGGCCCGCCCCGCGCCGCCCGCCAACACAGCCGGGCCGTGGCGCGAGTATCGACAGGCGGGCGCTCTGCCCGATCTGGCGGCCCTGTCCTACATCGCCCGCGCCGTCACACCGCCCGGCCGGACGCGCCGGTTCGACGCCCGTTTCTTCATGGCGTCGGCCGAGGCCCTGCTGACGCCCGAGCCGACCGCAGGGTCCGGCGAACTGGACGAGATCGCCTGGCTCCCGCTGGAAGACGCCCGCGCCCTGGACCTGCCCGCCATCACCCGCTTCGTGCTGGGTGAACTGGCCGAGCGCCTGGCCCAGGACCGCGCCAATCCTGACCGCCCCCTGCCCTTCGTCCGCATGGTGCGTGGCCGCCACGTCGTCGATCACAGGGACTGACCATGCCCAGCGCCATAACCTTGCGCCTGACCACAGCCGATCCGGTCCCAGGCGTCGCCTACAGCCTGCAGGACAAGGCCAACGCGCCGGTCGATGCCCGTATCGCTGACGATGGTCCGATCAGTTTCGACGTCCCCGTCACCCTGTCCGACGGCGGGCGGCTGACCGGCCCCTTCGTGCGGCGCGAGGGACCGTCGCGACGCTTCGTCTATATCGCCATCGGCACATCGGCGGGACAGCACGGCGAATGGAGCCGTCGCGCCAAGATCGACGTCCACGACATACCCGCCGACCTTCTGGCCCTGGCGCGCGACGGACGCGTGCTGGAAGCCGTTCTGCCCGGCCGCGCCCGCGACGGCGGTCCGGCTTGCGCCACCGTGCGGCCGCTCCAGCCCTGGCGCGCCGTCTGACCTATTCGGCGACCGGCTTCGTCAGGTCGAACTCGACGCGGAAATGCCGGTTCGGACGCCGCAACTCATAGGCGAACATCCGGTCCGGATGGACCTCCATCGCCCAGACATTGGTGGTCGAGACCGCCGCGTCGTTGGCGTCGAACAGGGCGATGGACTCGGCGTCCACCGGGAAGGCCTGCCGCTCGGCCGTGCCCGCCTCCGCCGTATCCCCGCCGTACCAGTGCAGGACGTCGGTCGTTCCGGCCTCGTGCCGGTGATCGTGTTTCAGCCGCAGGCCCGTGTCCGTCTTCGTAACCACCCAGGTCCGCGACCTATCCTCGCCCACGGCGAAGGGAATACGCACCTCGTCCGACGAACAGTCGCGGACATGCATGATCAGCCGTTGGCTGGCGAAATTGGCGTCGGCCGCATCGGTCGTGACGACCCGTCCCTCGAATCTCTGGCCGCACAGGGCGGTGAGCCGCGCCAGGAAGGCGTCCTGCTCTGGCGTGGAAAAGGCGGACGCCGCGCCTGCGAAAGGCGCGGAAACAACGGCCAGGGCGGCGATGAAGGATGCGATTTTCATGCGACGACATTATATGTGCGCCGCGTCGCATCAACGTGGCATCGCGCCCGTTGACTTTGGGGCGCGGCTGAGTATGTTCCGCGCCTCTTATTTTAAGCGGCTTTCGCCGTCGCAGAGGTAATTCCGATGGCCAAACCGGCTTCCATCAAGATCCGCCTGAACTCCACGGCCGACACCGGCTTCTTCTACGTCACCAAGAAGAACGCCCGCACCATGACCGAAAAAATGGTCGTCAAGAAGTACGACCCGGTCGTGCGCAAGCACGTCGACTTCAAGGAAGGCAAGATCAAGTAAGGGCTCAAGGCCCGGCGACCCTCGCACGATCCGAGGGCGCCTTGATCTGAGACTGAAAATGAAACGCCCGGCGGGTCATCCGCCGGGCGTTTTCAGTTGCTTGTCGTTCTTCTCGACATCGTCTGACAACGGAGACAAGCGACGTCAGGCCGCTTTGGCGATGACCTTGTTCCGGCCGCCCGCCTTGGCCTCGTACACCCCTTCGTCGGCGCGTTTCAGCAGGGCTTCGGGCGTATCGCCGGCGCCGGTCGTGGCGGCGACCCCGATCGAGATGGTGATGGTCAGCAGTTCCTTGCCGCCCATGACCCGGAAGGGCGCGGAGGCGATGTCCCGGCGAATCCGTTCCGCAACGATCCGCGCGTCTTCCAGACTGGCGCCCGGCATGACCACCACGAATTCTTCGCCGCCCATCCGGCACGGCACGTCCACGGCGCGGACATTGGTGGCCAGTCGCACGGCGAACTCGGCCAGAACCTCGTCGCCGGCGTCATGACCGAAGCCGTCGTTGACGGATTTGAAGTGGTCGATGTCCAGCACCAGCACCGCCACCGTCGCGCCCCCATGCGCGGCCCGCCCGACCAGGGCCTGCAACTGCCCGGTCATGTAGCGACGGTTATGCAGACCGGTCAGAGCGTCGGTGACGGCCATCTCCAGGCTGCTGTCCAGTTTCTGACGCAGGAAATCGGTGTAGCGTTTGCGGCGAATCTGGGTTCGCGCACGCGCCGAAAGCTCCTCGGGATCGATCGGGCGCGGCAGGATGTCGGTGGCGCCCAGTTCCAGCGCCTTGACCATGCGCGGCCGTTCCTTCGGCTCGACAATGGCCAGGATTGGGGCGCGACGCGCATCGCCCGACTTGGCCAGGGCCACGACCCGCAGCCCGTCGAAGCTTTCGGCGGAGACATTGACGATGATCAGGTCCAGCGGCCCCTTGGCGGTCGCCAAGGCGGCCTCCGGATCGGACTCTATGGAGACGCGGTGCTCGCGTCCCAGTTCGGCGGCGATCGTCTGGGCCTGGCTCGCATCGTCGTCGATGATCAGGACCCGGCCGCCCTCGCTGCGCAACCGCGCGGCCCCCTCGCCGTCCACGCCCATGCGCCGGCTGCTTTCCTCGCGCTCGCGCAGTTCGTCCATCACCTGCTTCAGCCGCGTCAGCGACTTGACGCGCGCGAACAGGACCACGTCGTCGATCGGCTTGGTCAGGAAGTCGTCGGCCCCCGCCTCAAGCCCTCGGATTCGATCCTCGCGTCCGTCCAGCGCCGTCACCAGCACCACCGGTATGTGCCGCGTCTCCGCCCGCGCCTTCAGCCGCCGACAGGTCTCGAACCCGTCCATGCCGGGCATCATCACATCCAGCAGGATCATGTCCGGCTGATGCTCCGTCGCCAGATCCAGCGCGGTCGCCCCGTCGTTGCAGGTCAGGACGTCGTAGTATTCGATGGTGAGCTTGGCCTCGAGCAGACGGACGTTCACGTCCACGTCGTCGACCACCAGAATCCGCGCGCTCATCCCAGATGCTGCCGGATGGTTTCGAGGAAATGCATGACGGAGATCGGCTTGGAGATATAGGCCTCGCACCCGCCCTGGCGGATGCGTTCCTCGTCGCCCTTCATGGCGAAGGCCGTAACGGCGATCACCGGGATATGGTTCAGCTCCTCGTCGTCCTTCAGCCATTTGGTGACTTCGAGACCGGAGATTTCAGGCAGCTGAATATCCATCAGGATCAGGTCCGGATGATGCGCGCGCGCGAGAGCCAGAGCCTGCAGTCCCTCACGGGTCTGCAGGGTCTCGTAGCCCTGGGAATCGAGCAGATCATGAAAAAGCTTCATGTTCAGCTCGTTATCCTCGACGATGAGGACTTTCTTGGACATCATCACCTGACCTGCGGGGCCCCTCACAACGGGGCGCCTCGTGCGGTGGAATAGTGGGCGCCCAGTCTTAAGTTGGGGTGAAGCCAAGGTTACGGAGACCTTAAGCGTGGCCATGAAGGCCGTCTGCCGCGACTGCCTGTGGACCGGCGCCGACCCCGCCGGACCGCCGGACCGACGCTGCCCGTCGTGCGGCTCCCGTCGCATCGTCGCCGATCCGGAACTGGACCAGTTGTCAATCGCCCACATGGACTGCGACGCCTTCTACGCCTCGGTGGAGAAGCGCGATCGGCCCGAACTGCGCGACAAGCCGGTCATCGTCGGCGGGGGCAAGCGCGGAGTGGTGTCCACCCCCTGCTAAGTCGCGCGCCCGGACGGCATCGGCAACGCCATGCCGATGATCAAGCCGCTGAAGGCCTTTCCACAGGCCCCGCCGATCAAACCGACCTTCCCAAAAAATCTCTTTGAGTCGGAACCCACCCACGCCGCCCTCGCCCGGCCGAACGCCCT
>NZ_JMQR01000092.1:0-11996 GCF_000698025.1 Brevundimonas sp. EAKA
GGCCCGGCCGCGCCCCGCCCAGCTGACCCGATGTCCGCGCGCGATAGTCGGCCGCGACCCGCGCCCCGGCCTGCAGGAAGGGTCGCATCTTGCGGGACGCCCCGCCGGCCACATAGGCCGCGCGCCGTCCATGGCTTTCGGTCAACAGGTCCACCACGGCGCCGGTGTCCCCATGGGCGCGCGCCGACAGGACAAAGGCCTCTTCATGAAAATCCATCAGTGCGCGGGATCCGCGTCAGGCCGGGCCTCGACCGGAGACTGAACCAGAGCCACCACGGCCTTCGCCTTGTCGTTCGGAATGGGCATGCTCAACACATACTGCTCGATCTTCCAGCCGTCCTCGGTTCGGCGCAGCACGCCGGAACCGCGCGTCAGCCCATAGGCGTCGTTGTCCAGCAGTTCGTCAAACCAGACGATGCAGCGACAGTCGCCGGGCGCCAGGGTCGTGACCCGGTCGTGGGGCCGATAGGTCCACCCCTGCCCCCGCGAGAAATAGGGCGCCGCATAGGCCTTGAACTGAGCCAGCGACCACCGCTCGGTCGCGTCGGTGCCGATGAAGCGGGCGTCGGGCGTGAACAGGCCGAAATAGGCGTCGGCGTCAGCATGCGAAGCCGCCGCATGCATCTGATCCACCACAGCCTCGGCCGCGACCACGGGGTCCTCCGTAGATTGCAGGGGGACGGACATCAGAGCCAGGGCGGCGAGAGCGGCGATCATGGGTTCGTTCTACTCCTGTTCTCGACTTTCGAAAACAGGCTAGCCGCCGGAGCCGGCCCTCTGAATATTTGACGAGGATCATGGACGAAGCGGGCAAGCTCGACCAAGGTCTAATGGACCGTCGAGACCGCGACGCCCAAGTCCAGCCCCGCCTTGCAGGCCCTCCCCGGCCGTAACCTTGAAGAGCTCCATGTCGCGTATCCGCAGCCAATCCCTGCGCTCCAAGCTGATGTCCGCCCAGGACGCCGCCGCCCTGATTCCCGCCGGCTCGACCGTGGGCATGAGCGGCTTCACCGGCTCGGGCTACCCCAAGGCGGTGCCCTCGGCTCTCGCGGCGCGGATCGAGGCCGCCCACGCGGCCGGCGACGCCTTCCGGCTGAACCTCTGGACCGGCGCCTCCACCGGGCCGGAACTGGACGGGGCCCTGGCCAAGGCCGACGGGATCGAACGCCGCCTTCCCTACAACTCCGACCCCATCGCGCGTGAGAAGATCAACTCGGGCCAGATGGACTATCTGGACATGCACCTTAGCCAGCTGGCCCCCATGGTCTGGCAGGGCGTGCTGGGGCCGCTGGACACCGCCGTGGTCGAGGTCTCGGCCATCAACGCCGACGGCAGCTTGGTGCCCTCCTCCTCCATCGGCAACAACAAGACCTGGCTGGACCGGGCCGAGCGGGTGATCCTCGAGGTCAACGCCTGGCAGAATCCGGCGCTGGAGGGGATGCACGACATCTATTACGGCACCGCCCTGCCGCCCAATCGTGTGCCCATCCCCCTGACCCGGCCCGACCAGCTGATCGGCCAGCCGACCCTCCGCTGTGATCCGGCCAAGATCGTCGCCATCGTCGAGACCGAGGCCCCGGACCGCAACCTGCCCTTCGCCGCGCCGGACGCCACCGCCCGCGCCATCGCCGGCCACCTGATCGAGTTCCTGAAGCACGAGGTCAGGGTCGGCCGCCTGCCCTCCGCCCTACTGCCGCTGCAATCGGGCGTCGGCAACGTCGCCAACGCCGTGCTGGCGGGCCTGATGGACAGTCCGTTCGAGCGGATGGCCGCCTATACGGAGGTGATCCAGGACGGGATGCTGGACCTGCTGGACGCCGGCAAGTTGACGGTCGCCTCCGCCACCGCCTTCTCCCTCAGCCCGGAGGCGGCGGCGGACATGAACAGTCGCATGGAGCAGTTCCGCGGCAAGATCATCCTGCGCCCGCAGGAAATCTCCAACCACCCCGAGCTGATCCGCCGCCTGGGCTGTATCGCCATGAACGGCCTGATCGAGGCCGACATCTACGGCAACGTCAACTCGACCCAGGTCATGGGCTCGCGCATCCAGAACGGCATCGGCGGCTCGGGCGACTTCTCGCGCAACGCCTTCATCTCGTGTTTCGTGACGCCCTCGACGGCCAAGGGCGGCGCCATCTCAGCCATCGTGCCCATGGCCAGCCACGTCGACCACATCACCCAGGACGTCCAGGTCATCGTCACCGAACAGGGCCTTGCCGATCTGCGCGGCCTGTCGCCGAAACAGCGGGCCAAGCTGATCATCGCCCACTGCGCCCACCCCAAATACCGCGATGCGCTGAACGACTATTACGACCGTGCGCTGAAGGGCTCCTACGGCCTTCAGTCGCCGCATCTGCTGAACGAAGCCCTGTCCTGGCACCAGCGCTACATCGAAACGGGGTCGATGCTGCCGACCTGACGGGCGGTCAGCGGGCCAGGGTCGTGGGGAAGTCCCGGCCCAGGGCCTCGGCCATGGCCTGCTGGCTGATCAGGAAGACCTGGTCGCGGAGGTGATAATTGTTCGACAGCACGATCACCGTCACATCGGCCTCGGGCTGATAGAGCATCAGGTTGCGGAACCCGCCCCAGCTGCCGGTGTGATAGATTTGGCGATCCTGGAAACTGGGCCGGACCTGATCGCCCAGCCGGTTCGAGAAGATCCCGTATCCCCAGTCGCGGCGCGGCCTGCCCCGCTCCTTGGGCGTGTCCGCCGGCGCATGGTCGGCCAGCATCTGCTGATAGCTGAACGGCTTCAGCAGCGCCCCCCTGTGCAGCGCCCTTTGCCAGACCAGCAGATCGTCCAGGGTCGAATAGACCGCCCCCGCCCCCGCCACGATGGAGGTGTTGGCGTTCGGCTGGGCCGCCAGTCCGGCCGGGAAGTTGGCGTAGCCCATGATCACCCCATGGTCGCCGCCGTCCAGGTCCAGCCCGCTGTCCTTCATCCCCAGTGGGCCGAAGAAGGTCTCCCGCATATAGGCGTCATAGGGCCGGCCGCTGGCCTTCTCGACGATGGCCGCCGCCAGGTTGAAGCCCGCATTGTCGTATCGGACCTTGGTTCCCGGCGCGAACTGCAGGCCGAACCGCTTCGAATCCTCGGTCAATTCGGCCAGGGTCGCCGGCGTGGTCCGACGCATGCCCCAGCCCGGCCGCGCCATCAGGTCCGGTATTCCGGAGGTGTGCGACAGCAGGTGGCTGATCCGCACCGGCTCCCACGCCTTCGGGCACGGCTGGATCCATTTGCACACGGGGTCGGAGATGCGCAGCCTTCCCTCGTCCTGAAGACGCAGGATGGCCGTGGCGGTGAACTGTTTGGAGATCGAGGCCAGGCGAAACCGGGAATCCAGCTTCAGCGGCCGATCCTGCTCATAGTTCGCCTCGCCATAGACCTGACGGAACAGCACCCGGTCGCCCTTGGCCACCAGCACCGCGCCCATGAAACGCCCGGCGGCGGCCTCACGGTCCAGCCGTGCGGCCAGTTGCGGCAAGTCCTCGACCACCACCAGGGGCGGTCGCGGCGGCGTGTCGGGACGTATGGAAGCCAGAACGGCATCGCTGGCGGGTTTGACGGCCGTGGAGAAGCCGGCCCAGACCGCGCCGCCGAGGATCAGCGCCCCAAGGACGCCCAGAACGAGCCGGGGATGGCCCCCAGGGGTACGCGGCACTTCAAACACGGGAACTCAGACGTCGAAATCCAGACCGAACTGGGCGTAGAGCGCCCGTGAATCCTGCCATTTGGGATCAACCTTGACGGTCAGGAACAGGTGGACCTGCCGGCCGAGGATCTCGTTCAGCTCCTCGCGCGCCTTCTGGCCGATCCATTTCAGGGTCTGGCCGCCCTTGCCCAGGACGATGGGCCGCTGGCTCTCGCGCTCGACATAGATGGTCTGTTCGATCCGGGCCGAGCCGTCGGCGCGGTCCTCGAAACTGGTGGTCTCGACCGCCGCCGAATAGGGGAGTTCCTCGTGGACGCGCAGATAGACCTTCTCGCGCGTGATCTCGGCCGCCAGAACCCGCACCGGCACGTCCGCCGCCTGATCCTCGGGATACAGCCACGGCCCCTTGGGCATCGACCGCGCCAGACGCTGTTTCAGGTCTTCGACCCCGTCGCCGTTGGCGGCGGAGATCATATAGACCTCCTCATAGACGCCGCTCTCGAACAGTTTCTGCGACAGGGCCAGCAGGGTGTCGCGACGCATGCCGTCGATCTTGTTCAGCGCCAGAATGACCTTGGTCCCGGTGGACTGAAGATTGGCGATGATGGTCTCGGTGTCCTCGGCCGAGCGGCGGTCCGCCGCCGTGCCTTCGCGGCCCTCGGCGTTGATGTGCGACTGGGCGTCGATCAGATGGACCACCACGTCCGCGTCCTGCGCTCCGCCCCAGGCCGAGGCGACCATGGCCCGGTCCAGACGGCGGCGCGGGGTGAAGATGCCGGGGGTGTCCACCAGAACGATCTGGGCGTCGCCTTCCATGGCGATGCCGCGCACCGGGAACCGTGTCGTCTGCACCTTCTGGGTGACGATGGAGACCTTGGATCCGGTCAGCCGGTTGACCAGCGTGGACTTGCCGGCGTTCGGCGCGCCGATGATGGCGGCGAAGCCCGCGCGCTGGTTTTCGATATCGGTCAAATGACGCCTTCACGTTTGAGGAGAGCCGTTGCGGCCGCCTTCTCCGCCTCCTGACGCGAACGCCCCTGTGCGGTCAAGGGCTCCACGCCCTCGACGGACACCTCGATGGTGAATGTCGGCGCATGATCCGAACCCGTCCGATCCGCGACGCGATAGGTCGGAAGCGGTCGGCCCTTGGCCTGGGCCCACTCCTGCAGCGCCGACTTGGGGTTGGTCACGGTCCGCGACGGCGGGGCGGAAAACTCTTCCGCCCAGGCCTTGTCGAAGAAGGCTCGCGCCGCTTCCAGCCCGCCGTCCAGATAGACGGCCGCCAGGATGGCCTCGACCGCGTCGGCGATGACCCCGGCCTTGCGACGTCCCCCCGTCTTGGTCTCGCCCGGCGACAGACGCAAGGCGGCGCCGACGCCCAGGGCCTCGCCCACGCGCGCGCAGGCGGTCTTGTCGACCAGGGCGTGCAGGCTGGACGAGAGCTGGCCCTCGTTTGCGGTGGGATAGTCCCGCGACAGCTTCTCGGCCACCAGCAGGCCCAGCACCCGGTCGCCCAGAAACTCCAGCCGCTCGTTGTCGCGGGGGCCATGCACGCCAACCGGCGCGCCCTCGCCCACGCTGGCGTGGGTCAGGGCGCGTTCCAGCAAGGCCGCATCCCTAAAGGCATGACCAATGCGTGTCTGAAGCGCCGCGACCGCCTCGGCCCGTAAATTGGCCATCAGTGCAGGACGTTGAAGAACCGGTCGAGCCGCACGTTGAACCAGCTGACGGGGTTCCACAGCGACGATCCGGGCTTCCACGAGAACAGGATGATCTGCGCCTTGCCGACCAGGTTCTCGGCCGGGACCATGCCCACGCCGCTGGACTGTTCGACACGGCTGTCGATCGAGTTGTCGCGGTTGTCGCCCATCATGAAGTAGTGGCCGACCGGCACCTCATAGACCGGGGTGTCGTCCAGGTCGTTGCCGGGGCCGAAGTCCTGGGTCATGAAGCTCTTGCCTTCCGGCAGGGTCTCGCGGACCTCGGCGATCGGGTGCGCGCCGAAGATGTCGTCGATCTCACCCTGGCTGACGACGACGTCCTGAACCGGCTTGTCGTTGATATACAGCTTGTTGGCGATCATCTGGATGCGGTCGCCCGGCAGGCCGATCACCCGCTTGATGAAGTCGGTCTTGTCGTCACGCGGCAGCTTGAACACCACGATATCGCCGCGCTTGGGCGCCGAACCCATGATGCGGCCGTCGAACAGCGGCGGGCTGAACGGGATCGAGTGTTTCGAATAGCCGTAGGACCATTTCGACACGACGATATAGTCGCCCTCGTACAGGTTCGGCTCCATCGAGGCCGACGGGATGGTGAAGGGCTGGAACAGGAAAATCCGCAGCACCATGGCGATCAGCAGGGCGAAGAAGATCGTCTTGACGATCTCGACCGTTTCGTCGCCGGCGCTCTGTTCGCCCTTGGCCTTCTTGGCGGACTTGCGCGCATAGACCGGAGTCGTCGGCTCGTCCTCGAACGGCGCATCCCCCTTGTCGCTCCAGACCGGGCGCTTTCCGGCGGCGGGATCCTTCACCGCCTCCACAGGCGCATCGGCCTCGGACGCGGCGAAGACTTCCTCCGGCGTGGCGTCGGTCGCGTTGGTCTGGGCAGCATCGGCGTCGTGCGGCTTCTGGTCTTCGCTCATGCGATCAAGCATCCCCTTGCCGCGTCTGCGCGGTCGTCTCGTGACGGGTATATCGCGATTACGACAGCGGCAAGGCTTCGATCACCACGAAGGCGAGTGCATAGGGGTGTTCATCGCTGAGGGTCAGGTGAATCCTCGCCTCATGACCCGCCGGCGTCAGTCGCGCCAGATGGTCGGCGGCGTGGCCCGTCAGGGCCAGGGTCGGCTGGCCGGAGCGCAGATTCACCACCCCCATGTCGCGCCAGTAGACATCGGCTCTCATCCCGGTGCCCAGGGCCTTGGCGCAGGCCTCCTTGGCGGCGAACCGCTTGGCGTAACTCCAGGCGGGATCAGGCTTGCGGTCCGATCGCGTCCGCTCCAGATCGGTGAAACAGCGCTGTTTGAATCGCTCGCCGAACCGATCCAGCGATGTCTGGATGCGGCGAATATCCGACAGGTCCGCGCCGACGCCGATGATCACAGGGCAGCGTCCATCGCCGCCCGCATGCGGCGGATGGCGGAATCCAGGCCGACGAAGATGGATTCGCCGATCAGGAAATGGCCGATATTCAACTCACGCACTTCGGGGATCGCCAGCATGCGGGGCGCCGTGTCGTAGTCCAGCCCATGGCCGGCATGGACCTCAAGCCCCAGGATGTCGGCCTGGGCTGCTGCGGCGGCGATCCGTTCGAACTCGACCTCCCGCTCGCCGGGATCGGTCAGCAGGCAGTAGCGGCCCGTGTGGAACTCCACCACCTGGGCGCCGACGGCGGCGGCGGCCTCGACCTGGTCTTCCGACGGTTCGATGAACAGGGACACCCGGATGCCCGCCTCGGCCAGGGCCTGGGCCAGCGGCGCGATCCGCGCCTCGTGCCCCGCCACGGCCAGACCGCCCTCGGTCGTGACCTCCTCGCGCCGTTCGGGCACCAGACAGGCGGCGTGGGGCCGATGGCGCAGGGCGATGGCCAGCATCTCCGCCGTCACCGCCATCTCGAAATTCAGGGGCTTGCCCGCCCGGGCGCACAGGGCGCTCAGAACATCGATGTCGGCGTCGGTGATATGGCGACGGTCCTCGCGCAGATGGGCGGTGATTCCGTCCGCGCCGGCGGCCAGCGCCGCCTCGGCGGCACGGGCCGGATCGGGATGCGTCCCGCCCCGCGCGTTCCGCACGGTGGCGACATGATCGATGTTGACGCCCAGCCTGACCCGTTCGCGCATCTCAGCTCCTCGCCAAACCGAACATCACTTCGAAAGTCTGCGGCTGCCCGGATCTTCGATCGGCAGAGCCGCCAATTCCAGCGGCAAGGCGTCGGCCGGATAGGCCGGCACTTCCAGCGAGGCCAGGGCGATCAGGGGCACGCCCACATCCGCCTTGCCCCCAGACCGATCGACGATACAGGCGGCCGCAACCACTTCGCCTCCCGCAGCCTGGATGGCGGCGATGCATTCGCGCGACGACAGGCCCGTGGTGACGATGTCCTCGACCATCACCACCTTCTGCCCCGGCTCGACCGAGAAGCCGCGCCGCAGCTTGAACTGCCCGCCTTCCCGCTCGACATACATCGACGGCACGCCCAGGTGACGCGCGGTCTCATATCCCGGAATAATCCCGCCGACCGCCGGCGAAATGGCGACATCCACCGGCCCCACCGTCGCGACGATCTTGTCCGCCAGGGCCTTGCACAGGCGTTCGCAGCGGTCGGTCTGCATGAAGACCAGGTTCTTCTGCAGGAAGACCGGGCTGTGCAGGCCGGACGACAGGACGAAATGGCCTTCGCGCAGGGCGCCGGCGTCACGGAATTCGTTGAGGACGTCTTGGGTGTTCATGGCGCGGTCTTAGCGCCTCGGCCCCTCGAGTCAAAGGCTCAGCCTCGACCGCGATCCACGTTATCGACGGACGGATTGGCCCGCAGCGCCGCCATGAGCATGGTCGCGTGTTTGGCGTCCTCGACCTCGACGTCGATGGTCACATCGAAGAAGTCCTGCTGGCGGTAGGCCATGGACAGGTTGATGATATTGCCGCCCGCCTCGCCAATCAGGGTCGTCACCTGGCCCAACACGCCCGGCGCGTTGCGAATGGTCGCATTCAGACGAACCGCCGCAACGGCGTCTGTCTCGGCCTGGGGCGTCCATTGCAGGTCGTGCCAGACCGAGTCGTCATCGGCGAAGGCCGCCAGGGACTGGCAGTCGATCGTATGGACCGTCAGGCCGATCTCCGGCTCCAGGATGCCGACGATCCGATCACCCGGCACCGGGGTGCAGCACTGACCGAAATGGACGCTGACGCCCGGCGTCAGTCCGCCGCCGCGCACGAACAGACGGGCGGTGTCGCTTTCGATCCGTTGCTTCTCTGGTCCGGCCTTCAGCCGCCCCTTCATGGCGGGGAACAGGGTCTCCGCCACCGTCGTCGGCGACAGTCGGCCGCGACCCAGGCTTTCGAACACATCATCGTCGCCGGCGACCGCCAGGGTCTCCAGAATCGGCTTCAGCGACACCTCGGCCAGGGTCTTGTCTATTCGGGCCAGGGTCTGCTGCAGGGCGATCCGGCCCAGTTTGACGAACTCCTCGCGTTCCGAAGTCCGGATGTGGCGGCGGATGGCCGAACGGGCCCGGCCCGTGACCGTCAGGCTGCGCCAGTCGGCGGGCACTTCGCGTTTGGCCCCGCGGATGATCTCGATCACGTCGCCGTTCTGAAGCGGCGTCCGCATCGGCTTCAGTTCGCCGTTGACCTTGACCCCCACGGCCGTGTCCCCGACCTCGGTGTGGACCGCATAGGCGAAGTCCAGCGGCATGCCGCCGCGCGGCAGGGTCACCAGCCGCCCCTTGGGCGTGAAGACGAACACCTGGTCCAGGTACATTTCGAGCTTGGCGTGCTCGACCCAATCTTCGCCGCCCTCGCCGTGCTCGATCACCTGAACGAGATGGCGCAGGTTCTGCAGCGGATCGCGTCCGCCGCCCTTGGCCATGGCCTCGTGGTCGAATCCATAGGACTGGTTCTTGTAGCGCCAATGGGCCGCCACGCCGTCTTCCGCCACGCGATCCATCGCCTCTGTGCGGATCTGCATCTCGATCCGGAGGCCGCGCGGCCCGACCACAGTGGTGTGAAGCGAGCGATAGTTGTTCGACTTGGGCGTCGAGATGAAATCCTTGAACCGCTCAGGCACCATCGGCCATTCGCGATGGATGACGCCCAGGGCGCGATAGCAGTCGTCCTCGGCTTCCACGATCACGCGGAAACCATAGATGTCGGACAGGGACGAGAAACCGACCGACTTGCGCTGCAGCTTGCGCCAAATCGAATAGGGGGTCTTTTGCCGCCCGAACACATGGGCGCCCACGCCCGCCTCGGACAGAACCCGCTCGACCTCGCCGGACACGCCTTCGATGGCGCGGCCATGCTCCAGCTTCAGCGCCTCCAGCCGCCGTTCGATGGCCGTCTTCGCCGTCGGATTCAGATAGGTGAAGGCCAGTTCTTCCAACTCGGACGCAATCGAGTGGATGCCGATCGACCGTCCCAGCGGGGCATAGACTTCCAGCGTCTCGCGGCTGATCCGTTCGCGCTTCTCCGGCTTGACGTACTGGAGGGTGCGCATGTTGTGCAGACGGTCCGCCAGCTTGACCAGCAGCACCCGGACGTCCCGGCTGATGGCCAGGATGAATTTCCGCAGGTTCTCCGCCTGGCGGGTGTGCTCCGCCTGGAGCTCCAGCCGGCTCAGCTTGGTCACGCCTTCGACCAGGACCGCGACCTCTTCGCCGAACATCTGGGCGATGTCGTCACGCGTCGCCGAGGTGTCCTCGACCACATCGTGCAGCAGGGCTGTGACGATGGTGGCTGTGTCGAGCTTGTAGTCGGTCAGTATGCCCGCGACCTGGATCGGGTGGGCGAAATAGGGATCGCCCGAGGCCCGCATCTGCGAGCCGTGCATCTTCATCGCATAGACATAGGCGCGGTTCAGCAGCGCTTCGTCGGCGGTAGGGTCATAGGCCTTGACGGCCTCGATCAGCTCGAACTGACGAAGAACCGGCGCACGCTTGATGGCGGGGGCCGGTTCTGCAGTCGTTGAAACAGGTTCGTTTTTGTTTGCAGTTTGGGGCGCCGGCGGAACCGTCTCGGTCCGCGCCGGCAGGATAGTGACGCCAGGGGCTCCCTCGGGCGTCAGTACCGCTCCTCCTGACCGCCGTCGCGGTCGCTTTGCAGCGCGCGGATCAGCTCGGCCTCGGCCATGTTCATGTGTTGCGGTTCGGCCAGCAGGGCGACGGTTTCCGCCTCGTCCTCGGCTTCGGTGCGCTCATCGACGCGTTGCAGCGTGGTGATGATGGTCTCGCGCAGTTCATCCGGCACGACGGTGTCGTCGGCGATCTCGCGCAGGGCGACGACCGGGTTCTTGTCGTTGTCGCGGTCGATCGTCAGGGCGGCGCCGTTGGCGATGCTGCGGGCGCGGTGGCCGGCCATCAGCACCAGACCAAAGCGGTTCGGTACCTTTTCGATGCAGTCTTCGACGGTGACGCGGGCCATGAAATTCCTCGAACGCGGGGGAGAACCGCGTGAAATACAGATAGGGACTGACTTTTGCAACGCCAGAGCGGCGAAAGTGCGGCCTCAGACCGGATGGGCGTCGCGCCCCACCGTCGCCGAAGCCGCCAGGGCCTGGGCGACCCCGCCGTGGGGATGGACCCAGTCCGGCGCGATCTCCGCAATCGGCCCCATCACGAAGCGGCGCTCGGCCGCGCGGGGGTGCGGCAGGATCAGCCCGTCCAGGTCCCCGCTCAGTCGACCATAGGCGATCAGGTCCAGATCCAGCGTGCGCGGGGCGTTGCGGACCGACCGCTGACGGCCGAAGACATCCTCGATCCGCCCTAGGGCCGCCATCAGCGCGTGGGGATCGTGGCGCGTGGCGACAATGACCACCCCGTTCAGGAACGGCGGGTCCTGCGGATCGGGCCAGGCCATGGACGACCACCAGGACGACCGCGCCACCACATCAATCCCCTCGCTGCGAAAACGCGCCAAGGCGGCTTCCAGCGCCTCGCGGCAGGAGGCCCAGACCCCCTTGTCATTGCAGCCCAGCGCCACGATGACTGCAGCGTCCAGATCGGGCGCGCCGTCGATTCCCACATCGACCGCAGCGTCCGGCCGGGCGCCATTTTCTTCATTTCTTTTGACGGCCTCGACCATGTTTCATTCCACCGACCGCCTGGCGATCTTCATCGACGGTTCGAACCTGTATTCCGCCGCCCGCGCCTTGCAGCACGATATGGACTTCAAGCGGATGCTGGACTGGTTCCGCGAGAAATCCATCCTGACGCGCGCCTATTATTACACGGCGGTGGTCGAGGGCGAAGAGTTCTCGCCGGTGAAGCCTCTGGTGGACTGGCTGGACTACAACGGCTTTTCGGTCGTGACCAAGCCGGTGAAGCGCTTCACCGACGGCCAGGGCCACAGCCGGATCAAGGGAAATATGGATATCGAGATCGCGGTGGACATGCTGGAACTGGCCCCCCGCCTGGATCACGCCGTGCTGTTTTCCGGCGACGGGGACTTTCGGCGACTGGTGCAGGCGGTGCAGGCGCTAGGCGTGCGCGTCACTGTCGTCTCGACCCAGAAGACCCAGCCGCCGCATATCGCCGACGAACTGCGTCGCCAGGCCGACGCCTTCCTTGATCTGAACGACCTGATGGCCGAGTTCTGTCGTCCCAAGACGGGCGCCGGTCAATGAGCC
>NZ_JMQR01000093.1:0-12027 GCF_000698025.1 Brevundimonas sp. EAKA
AGGTTGGTATAAGAGACGGGGGCGGGGCGCTGGAGTCTAGTCCTCGTCCATCTTCAGGGCGGCGATGAAGGCTTCCTGCGGGATTTCGACCTTGCCGAACTGACGCATCTTCTTCTTGCCGGCCTTCTGCTTCTCCAGCAGCTTCTTCTTGCGCGTCGCGTCGCCGCCGTAGCATTTCGAGGTCACGTCCTTGCGGAGCGCGCGGACGGTCTCGCGGGCGATGATCTTGCCGCCGATGGCCGCCTGGATCGGGATGACGAACAGGTGGGGCGGGATCAGCTCCTTCATCTTCTCGACCATGCCCCGGCCGCGCGTCTCGGCGCGGGCGCGGTGGACCAGCATGGACAGGGCGTCCACCGGCTCGGCGTTGACCAGGATGTTCATCTTCACCAGGTCGCCGACCTTGTATTCGGTGATCTCGTAGTCGAACGAGGCGTAGCCCTTCGAGATCGACTTCAGCCGGTCGTAGAAGTCGAACACCACCTCGTTCAGCGGCAGCTCATAGACCACCATGGCGCGGGCGCCGACGTAGGACAGTTCGATCTGCTGGCCGCGGCGGTCCTGGCACAGCTTGATCACGCTGCCCAGGTATTCGTCGGGCGTCAGGATGGTGGCCTTGATCCAGGGCTCGGAAATGGTCTCGATCTGCATCACGTCGGGCAGGTCGGCCGGATTGTGCAGGTCGATCTCGGAGCCGTCGCGCAGGCCGATCTTGTAGACCACCGACGGGGCGGTCGCGATCAGGTCCAGGTTGAACTCGCGGCTGAGCCGTTCCTGGATGATCTCGAGGTGCAGCAGGCCGAGGAAGCCGCAGCGGAAGCCGAAGCCCAGGGCGGCGCTGGATTCCATCTCGTAGGTGAAGCTGGCGTCGTTCAGGCGCAGCTTGCCGATGGCGGCGCGAAGGTCCTCGAAATCGGCGGCGTCGACCGGGAACAGGCCGCAGAAGACCACCGACTGGACCTCCTTGAACCCCTTCAGCGGTTCGGCGGTCGGCTTCTTCTCGTCGGTGATGGTGTCGCCGACGGCGGCGTGGGCGACTTCCTTGATCTGGGCGGTGATGAAGCCGACCTCGCCGGGGCCCAGCTGGTCCACCGGAGTGTTCTTGGGCAGGAAGACGCCGACCCGGTCGATCAGGTGGGTCGAGCCGTTGCGCATCATCTTGACCCGCATGCCGGTCTTCAGCACCCCGTCGAAGACGCGGACCAGGACGACGACGCCGAGGTAGGGGTCGTACCAGGCGTCGACCAGCATGGCCTTCAGCGGGGCGTCGGGGTCGCCCTTGGGGGGCGGGAGTTTGGTGACGATGGCTTCGAGGACATCCTCGATGCCGATGCCGGACTTGGCGCTGCACAGCACGGCCTCGGAGGCGTCGATGCCGATGACGTCCTCGATCTGGGCGCGGACCCGCTCGGGCTCGGCCGCCGGCAGATCGACCTTGTTCAGGACGGGGACGATCTCGTGGTTGTTATCAATGGCCTGATAGACGTTCGCCAGCGTCTGCGCCTCGACTCCCTGCGACGCATCCACGACCAGCAGCGAGCCCTCGCACGCCGCCAGGCTGCGCGACACCTCATAGGCGAAGTCCACGTGCCCCGGCGTGTCCATCAGGTTCAGGACATAGTCCTGCCCGTCCTTGGCGCGGTAGTTCAGGCGCACCGTCTGCGCCTTGATCGTAATCCCCCGCTCCTTCTCGATATCCATATTGTCGAGCACCTGCTCGGACATCTCGCGCGCGGTCAGGCCGCCGGTGAACTGGATCAGTCGGTCGGACAGGGTGGATTTGCCGTGGTCGATGTGCGCGACCACGCTGAAGTTCCGAATGTTCGAGATAGGGGGAGTCGTCATCCGCGCGGCCCTATCACGCGTAGAGGTCCGGGACCAGCGGGCGCGGCGATCCGCGCCCGCTGGCCGTGCTAGATTAAGGCTTTGCAACAATATGTATCCGCGTTTGAGAACGGCTCGCGGACGCGGTATGGGTCGCGCCTCCCGATAACCGGCGCGAGCCGGGGCCTGCAACCGAGGAACTCCCCGTGTCCAAGACGACCCGAAACGCTCTCAACCTCGGCGCCATGGCCCTGTCGGCCTTCCTGCTGGCCAGTTGCGGCGGACATGGCGATGAGAAGACCGAGGAGAAGGCCGCCGGCGGCTCGCGCCAGACCGTCACCGCCGCCACCGTGACCCTGACCAATCTGCGCCGCACCGTCACCGCCTCGGGCACCGTCTCGGCCTGGGAGGAAGTGCCGGTCGCGGCCGAGACCGGCGGCCTGACCGCCGTCGCCGTCTATGTGGATGAGGGCTCCTACGTCCGTCAGGGCCAGCCCCTGGTGCAGATGAACGACGTCCTGCTGCGCGCCCAGCTGCGCCAGCAGCAGGCCCAGGTGCAGCTGGGCGAGGCCAATGTGGCGCGCGACGACGCGGCGCTGGAGCGGGCGCAGCAGCTGAAGGCGCGCGGCTTCCTGTCTCAGGCCTCGCTGGACACCGCCCTGGCCAACCAGCGGGCGTCGAACGCCAATCTGGCCGCCGCCCGCGCCACCCTGGCCCAGACCCAGACCCATCTGGCCCAGGCCACCATCCGCGCGCCCGTCGCCGGCCTGATCATCAGCCGCAGCGTGACCAAGGGCCAGATCATCTCGGCCGGGACCGAACTGTTCCGCATGGTCCGCGACGGCCGGCTGGAGCTGGACGCCCAGGTGCCCGAGACCGAGCTGGCCCAGGTTCGCGCCGGCCAGTCGGCGACCGTGACCTCCAGCGAGGCGGGAACCACCGCGGGCACGGTCCGGATCGTCACGCCCGAGGTCAACGCCAGCACCCGCCTGGGCCTGGCCCGCATCTCGCTGTCGCCCGGCGCCCAGCTGCGGCCGGGCATGTTCGCCCGCGCCGACATCGACGTCGGCGACCAGCCCGCCACCACCGTGCCCACCGGCGCGGTCCTGTATCGCGACAACAAGCCGGGGGTCTTCACCCTGGTCGCCGACGGCCGGGTTCACTTCCAGCCGGTCGTCATCCTGTCGCGGACCGACACCCAGACGGCCGTCACCGGCGTCAATGTCGGCGCCCAGGTCATCGTCAGCGGCGCCGGCTTCCTGAACGAGGGCGACCGCGTCAACATCGCCCAGGCCCCCGGCGGCGCCCGTTCTGCTGGCCCCTCCGCCGCCGCCCAGCCCGCGGCCAAGTAGGACCGACCCATGAACCAGATCTCGTCCTGGGCGATCAAGAACCCGATTCCGATCATCCTGCTGTTCCTGCTGCTGACCCTCGGCGGCGTGGTCGGCTTCATGGGGATGCGGATCAACTCCAACCCCGACATCGACTTCCCGCTGGTCAATGTCACCGCCGCCCGCCCCGGATCCGCCCCGGCGGAAATGGAGGTCCAGGTCACGCGGCTGATCGAGGACTCGCTGGCCGGCCTGTCGGGCGTGCGCCACATCACCTCGAACATCAGCGACGGCGTCTCGACGACGGTGATCGAGTTCGAACTGGGCACGGACACCGACCGGGCCACCAATGACGTGCGCAACGCCATGACCGGCCTGCGCGCCAGCCTGCCCCAGGACATGCAGGAGCCGGGGGTCCAGCGCATCGACATCACCGGCGACGCCCTGATCACCTATGTGGTCCGCTCGCCGACCATGACGCCGGAACAGATCAGCTGGTTCATCGACAACGAGATGAGCCGCGCCCTGCTGGCCCTGGGCGGCGTGGGCCAGGTCAACCGCTCGGGCGGCGTGGACCGCGAAATGCGGGTCGAGCTGGATCCGCAGCGGCTGGCCGCCTATGGCGTCACGGCGGCCGAGGTCAGCCAGGCCCTGACCAACGTCAACAACAACCTGCCCGGCGGCCGCGTCACCATCGCCGGGTCCGAGCGCGCGGTCCGCACCCTGGGCGCCGCCACCTCGGTGGCGCAGCTGCGCGAGACCCTGGTGCCGCTGGGCGACGGCAAGACCGTGCGCCTGGATAATCTGGGCACGGTCGAGGACAAGTGGAGCGAACCGCGCCGCCTGGCCCGCTACAACGGCCAGGAGGCCGTCACCTTCAACTTCCTGCGCTCGCGCACCGCGTCCGAGGTCAAGGTCGCCGAAAAGGTCCGCGAAGAGGTCAAGAAGATCGACGAGGCCCATCCCGAGCTGACCATCAGCCAGGTCACGGCCAGCGTCGAGGAAATCGAAGAGAGCTATCTGGCCTCGCTGGAGGCCCTGCTGCTGGGCGCCGTCCTGGCCGTCATCATCGTCTTCATCTTCCTGCGCGACTGGCGCGCCACCCTGATCGCGGCGACGGCCATGCCGATGTCGCTGATCCCGACCTTCGCCATCCTGGGCCCGCTGGACCAGTCGCTGAACGTCGTCACCCTGCTGGCCCTGTCCCTGACCATCGGCATTCTGGTCGACGACGCCATCGTGGAGATCGAGAACATCGTCCGCCACATGCGCGACGGCAAACCGCCCTATGACGCCTCGCTGGAGGCGGCGGACGAGATCGGTCTGGCGGTCGTGGCCACCACCGCCACCATCATCGCCGTCTTCGCGCCGGTCGGCTTCATGCCCGGCATCATCGGCCAGTTCTTCAAGGCCTTCGCGCTTGCGGCCTGTGTCTCCGTGGCCTTCTCGCTGCTGGTGGCGCGGACCCTGACGCCGTTGATGGCGGCCTTCATCCTGAAACACTCCCACCACGAGGATCGCGACCCGTTCTGGATGGGCGGCTATCTGAAGGCCCTGCACTGGTGCCTGGGCAACCGCTGGAAGGTCTTCATCATCGGCATCCTGTTCCTGGTCGGGTCGATCGCGACCTCGATCGTGGCCAAGATGTCGTTCGAGTTCATGTCGCCCGGCGACACGGCGCGCGCGGCCTTCCAGGTGGAGCTGCCGCCGGGCTCGACCCTGCGCCAGACCGACGCCGTGGTGCAGCAGATCACCCGCAAGCTGGAGGCCCGCCCCGAGGTCACCTCTGTCTATGCCGCCGTCGGCGGCCAGGACGTGACCCAGGCCAACATCTACGCCGACATGGTGCCCAAGGGCGACCGCGAGCTGAGCCAGCAGGCCTTCGCGCGGGTCATGGTCGACGAGATGAAACAGATCCCCGGCGCCCGCATCCGCGCCGGCATCAGCCAGCAGGGCGGCGGTCCCGGCGACGGCACCACCTACACCTTCTCGATCCTGAGCGACGATCCCGTCGCCCTGAACGCCGCGGCGCGCAAGGTGGAGGAAGAAATGCGCGGCGTGTCGGGTCTGGCCAATGTCGTCAACTCGGCCGCCATCGCGCGTCCCGAAATCCTGGTCACGCCGCGTCCGGACGAGGCCGCCCTGGCGGGCGTGTCGGCCGGCGCCATCTCCCAGGCGGTGCGGGTCGCCACCATCGGCGACGTCGATCAGAACCTGCCCAAGTATAACCTGGGCGACCGCCAGATCCCGATCCGGCTGCAGCTGACCGAAGCGGCGCGCGAGGACTTGAGCGTGCTGGAGAACCTGCGGGTGCCGGCGACGGGCGGGGCTTCGGTGCCGCTGAGCGCCGTCGCCGACATCCAGTTCGGCGCCGGTCCGGCCACCGTCACCCGTCAGGACCGGTCGCGCATCGCCTCGATCAGCGCCGAACTGGACGGCATCACCACCGGCGCGGCGAGCGTGGCGGTCAACCGCCTGCCCTCGGTCCAGAACCTGCCCGCCGGCGTGCGCCAGGTGCCGGCCGGCGACGAGGAGTTCATCCAGGAGATGCTGACCGGCTTCGGCATCGCCTTCGCCTCGGGCATTCTGCTGATGTATGCGGTGCTGACCCTGCTGTTCAAAAGCTTCGCCTATCCGATCACCATCATGGCGGCCCTGCCCCTGGCCATCGGCGGCGCCTTCATCGCCCTGGCCATCGGCGGCGCCAACTTCTCCATGTCGGCCCTGATCGGGGTGCTGATGCTGATGGGGATCGCGGCCAAGAACTCCATCCTGCTGGTCGACTATGTCATCATGGCCGAGAAGGACGGGATGCCGCGCCGCGAGGCCATCATGGACGCCGCGCACAAGCGCGCCCGCCCCATCCTGATGACCACCTTCGCCATGGGCGCGGGCATGGTGCCGATCGCCATGGGCATCGGGGCCGACGTCCAGTTCCGCTCGCCCATGGCCATCGCCGTGCTGGGGGGACTGATCTCCTCGACCTTCCTGTCCCTGCTCTACATCCCCGCCATCTTCACCATCGTCGACGACGTGGCCCAGTGGGCGCGGCGCATCCTGCGCCGGTCGACGGCGGGGCAGCGGGAACTGGCGAAACCGCGGCAGGCGCCGTTGGTGGAGTGAGGTTGATCGACCCCTTGCGGACCGTCATTGGGTCCGCAAAGGGTGGTTTTCGGTCATCGCTGGACGCTATTGCTGCGCCGGCCTTTAATGCCGCTATGAAACGGTTGGGTGTCTCGATTTTCGCTGCTTTGATTGTCGGTTCGGGGTGCCGCGCAGTTGAGCGTGCCCCGGAGAGCAACCCGCAGCACTTCGCTAGTCGTGATGGTAGAGCGGAAGCTTTGGCGGACCAGCATGCGGGCAAGCCCATTTTACTATACGGCCATGTGACCGACGGAATTGTCGCGGGGATGCGGTCCACGGTCGCGATTTCAAACTGCGAGGCTACGCACTACCTTCCCGATCTGTTTATTCGCGAGGGGGCGATGAAGTCGGAGGCTGAACTTCAACTGATGGACTCTGCTTTAAAGTTCGCGGCGGACTACAACATGACCACATTTTCAGAACGCCGAGCCGAGGTCTTAGAGCGATGCCCGGATGCGAAGCTAGAGTCTCTGGGGAGTTTCAATGACCGCTAAGGGTCGAGAACAGACGTAGGTCCAAGCGCAGGAAATGGACCTAAGGTCGGCGCTCCTCGCCCGCTGCATATCGCGGCATATCCGCGACGGCGGCGTTGAAAGCCTCGCGGATTTCGGACTGGCTGAAGCCCTTATCCCAGAGTTCCGTCATGAGGTAATTGATCGCTTGTAGAAGCAGCGGGCTATCCGGCCACGGGTTGGCCCGATGCAGGTCCGAGAGGTCCTCGCCGAACTTCCAGATCACGTCTTGGAGCCGGATCTGCCAAGCATCACGAAGATCAGGAGTTTCAGTCATCCGGCAAGCATGATGCTAACAGGCTATGTCCGCAACGGGTCGATCTGCGAAATTAGCCTCCAGCCCGAAAGCAGACCCCCACGCCCGTTGAAATACTGAGTCCCCTAAGCGGACGTCGGGCATGTCTGAGCGGGGTGGAAAGCGGACGTCAGATCACCGCCGCCTCGCATCGCGCCAACAGACCCGAAAGCGCGTCAGTGCTTTTGACGTCACGCTGTTTAGCAGCGGAAAGATAGCGAAGCAGAAGTGCACGCAGCTCGTCAGGTGCTTTCGAGCCACCTACGGGGTTGATCTGCACGTGGTCGCCTATCGCCTTCAACTGGAAGACTTGCCCATCCGGTCCGTAGGCGACCGGGTAGACGCCATCGTTGACATCAATCGCCTCGAGGTAGCCTTCTGCCCCGCTCACTGAAGAGAAGAACAACGCGGGCTCGTCGGCCTCAACGATGAGTGCGATGGTGGACATCAGCGATCATTGCTCTGATGTCCAAAGTCCGCAACGGGTCGAAAGTCGAATTGGGGACCACGTCTGAGACCAGACGTTCCAGAGGCTCAAGAAAAGGGCCGACCGGTTTCCCGGTCGGCCCTTCGTCGTTCCCCCCTTTGAGCCTTACGGCCCGGGCGGCTGGACGATCAGTATTTGACCTTCAGCGTCACGCCCCAGGTGCGCGGGGCGCCCAGGTAGGCGTTGTAGGTCGCCGTGTCGGTGGCGATATTATAGTAGGTGCCGTTCGCCTGCGGTGTGGTGGTGTTGGTGAAGGCCGTGCCCTGCAGCGGAGCGGCGAAGCCGACCTGGGTGTATTCTTCCTGCAGCAGGTTCTGGCCCCAGACGTCGATGGTCCAGCGTTCGTCTTCCGACCCGATGGTGATACGGCCGTTGACGACGGTGAAGGCCTCCTGGTCCTTGTACGGCAGCAGGTCCGAACCGGTGTTGTAGTCGGTCGAATATTTGGCCGACAGGTTGAAGCCGCCGCGCAGGCCGCCGCCCAGCGAGCGGTCGAAGGCCAGGGCGCCGGTCAGCGACCATTCCGGAGCGAACGAGGCGCGGGCGCCCGGCAGCAGGGACAGGGCGGGGAAGCGCGCCGGGTTCGACAGGTCGGCGGCGGTGAAGTCGTTGTATTTGGCGTCCGTATAGGTGACGCCGCCCTGGAACATCAGGCCCTCGACCGGGGTGAACCAGACCATGTCGGCGTCGACGCCGCGCGAGGTCAGTTCCGGGATGGATTCCACCACGAAGGCGGTGCCCAGGAAGGTGTTGAGCTGGAAGTTCTCGAACTTCTGATCGAAGTAGGTGAGGTTCAGCAGCATCGAGCGGTTGAACAGGGTCGTCTTCACCCCCAGCTCGTAGCTGTCCACCGTCTCGGCGTCGAAGAACAGCGAGGCGTCCGGCGTCACCCCCGTCTGCACCCGGTCCATGTTGTAGCCCGCGCCCTTGTAGCCCCGCGCATAGGAGGCGTAGGCCATGACGGCGTCGTTGAACCGGTAGGAGCCCTTGAACGTGCCGCTGATGTCGGTGTCGCTGAACTTCTCCTGGATCCGGCGATTGTCATAGAGCGGGTTCGACCAGGGCAGGCACAGCAGGCCCACAGCCGCGGCCGGGGTCCCCACATTGACGGTGCCGGGGATGGCCGACGGCGCGCGGTTGGCCGGATTCTGGTTCGCCAGGGCGCCGCCGCAGGCCGCGCCATTGCTTCCCAGATTGTCCTGAACCCCCAGCAGACGCTTGCTGTCATAGGTGTAGCGCAGGCCCAGGTTCAGGTCGAAGGCCTCGGTCACCCGCCAGGTGTTGTTGGTGAACAGGGCCACCGATTCCGACCGCTGGGAATAGTGGTCCTCATAGGCCTTGCCCGCCGCGAAGGTCGGGGCGGCGGCGCTGGGCGCCACGGCGCCGACGACGCAGAGCGGGGTGTTCGGCGCGGCGGCGGTGACCAGGAAGCCCTGCGGATTGGTGAAACAGCCCAGGCGGCTGGGGCTCGGTCCCCCCACGGCGGCCGGCAGGGTCGCCGTCAGCAGGAAGGAGGCGAAGCCGTTGTAGTCCGCGCCGTAGGAATAGGAGTCGTCGCGATAGACGCCTTCCTTGGTGGCGAACAGGCCGACCAGCCAGTCGAACTTGTCCGTCGTGCCCGCCAGGCGGAATTCCTGGGTCAGGTTGTCGACGCCGTAGCCGTTGGACCCGTCATTCTCGCGGTGAAGGATGTCGGCGCCCGTATAGTCCAGGTCCATCCCCTGCTGGAACGACCAGTCGCGCCACGAGGTCTGCGACGTCAGGGTGGCGTTCAGGCTGGGCAGGTCGATGGTGGCTTCCGCCGACAGGCCCATGTCCTCGATCTCTTGAGGCGTCTCGCGGTTCGAATAGGCGGTGCGGCTGAAGGGCACCGTGCCGAAGCCGGCGACGGGCGGCCGCTGGCCGGGGCCGTTGGGCGCGGCCAGGGCGGCGATGAAGGCCTGGGTCGGGCCGACGCGGGTCTGAACCGCCGAGCAGCAGAATTCGTCACGCTTGGTGTAGTCGGCGATCAGGCGGATCGACACCTCGTCGCTGGGCAGGATCAGCAGCTGGCCGCGACCGGTCCAGTAGTCCTGGGTGTTGTCCTCGGTCAGGGTGCGCGGGCCGTCGCCGACGTTGACGTCATAGAAGCCGTCGCGTTCGCGGTGCGCCACGAAGATGCGGCCGGCGATCATGTCGCTGAGCGGGCCGGTCGCCGAGACCGAGCCGCCCATGGCGCCGTAGTTGCCGGCGGTCAGTTCGGCCGAAACCGACGGGTCGAACGACGGGCGTTCGGTGATGATGTTGATGACCCCGGCCGAGGTGTTCTTGCCGAACAGGGTGCCTTGCGGCCCCTTCAGCACCTCGATGCGGCTCAGTTCGCCCAGGTCGCCGAAGCCGACCGAGTTGCGCGAGCGATAAACGCCGTCGATCACGACGCCGACCGAGGATTCCAGACCGGGGTTGTCGCCGACGGTGCCGGCGCCGCGGATACGGACCGTGGTCGAGGCTTCCGACTGGGTCGAGGTCACGGTCATGCCCGGAGTCAGGATCTGCAGATCCTTGATGTCCTGCACCCCGGCGCCGTCCAGCACTTCCTGCGACAGGGTCGTGACCACGATCGGCACGTCCTGCAGGCTCTGTTCGCGCTTCTGGGCGGTGACGATGATGTCGTCCACGCTGGTGGGCGCCTCCTGGGCGGCGGCGATCCCGGCGAAGCCGAACACGGCGGCGCCGACGACGGCGGCGGACACGGTGGTCCGGAGATAGCGGTTAGTGTGGCGCATGAAAGCGTCCTCCCGGCTCTGAAGCCCGGTCACGCGGAGCGCGACCGCAGCGTTTCCTAGTTCCCAATCGACGCGCCTCTGCGTGGAGACGCGTTCAGTACCGCGAGGCTAAGCCCGCTTGGGCGTGAGCTACAAGCGAGCGTTGTTACCCGCGACGATTTTTCGCCGCAGTTCGACCTTCCTGTGACAAGGAAGAGACAGAAAACGCTTACGCTAGGTCAGTTTTTGCACCGCGGTCGCGGCTTTCGCGGCGAAAACGGGGCTATTCGCCCCCGACCTTCGACCGGGTCCGGCCCGCCAGACCCAGAACGACAGCCGCCGCCACGGCCGACAGGATCGAGCCGCCGATGACGCCCAGCTTGACCTCGACCTGTTCGGGCGAATCGACCGCGCCGGGGAAGGCCAGGACGCCGATGAACAGGCTCATGGTGAAGCCCACGCCGCACAGCAGCGACACCCCGTAGACCTGCAGCCAGGTGGCGTCGGTCGGCCGGGCGCCGATCCTCAGGGCCGAGGCCAGCCAGGCCATGCCCAGCACGCCGATCTGCTTGCCGAAGAACAGGCCCAGGGCGATGGCGACGACCAGGGGCGCGAAGGCCTGGTCCATCGTCAGGCCGGCGAAGGAGACCCCGGCCTTGGCGAAGGCGAACAGGGGCAGGACCAGGAAGGCGTTCCACGGATGCAGGTCGTGCATCGCCTCCTTCAGCGGGCTCTGGTGATCCTCCTTGCGCGCCGCGATCGGCACGATCATGGCGAAGGCCACGGCGGTCAGAGAGGTGCTCAGCCCCGACAGGACCGTCAGATACCAGACCGCCGCAAAGCCCAGCACCCAGAAGGGCGTCGGGATCCGGATCCGGTGCGCCACCAGGCCGCCGACGGCGATCAGGCCCAGGGCCCAGAACAGCGGCGCCCAGTTGGCCCCCTCGCTGAACAGGACCGCGATCAGGGCGATGGCCCCCAGGTCGTCGACGATGGCCAGGGTCAGCAGGAAGACCCGCAGCGACGACGGCAGCCCCTTGCCGACGAAGCCGAAGATGGCCAGGGCGAAGGCGATGTCGGTGGCCAGCGGAATGGGCCAGCCCGCATGGGGCGCCCCCATCGTCGCCGACAGCAGCAGATAGACGGCGGCCGGCCCGGCCATGCCGCCCAGGGCCGCCAGCACCGGCGTCGCCAGCTTGCGCGGGTCGCTCAGCTCGCCGCGCACGATCTCGTATTTGATCTCCAGCCCCACGACGAGGAAGAAGATCGCCATCAGGCCTTCCTTGATCCAGTCGGAGATCGATTCCTCCAGCCGGATCGGACCGATCTGAAGCACATGATAGCTCTTCAGCCAGGTGAAATAGTCCGCCGACCAGGGCGAGTTGGCCACCAGCACCGCCGCGATGGCCGCCAGGGCCAGGGCCGAGCCGGACGCGGCCTCGGTCTTGAGGAAGTCGAGAGTCAGTTTGCGCGCCACGGCGGCCTCCGATCGAAAGGATGAGCTGTCGTGACGCCAGGTTATCGACGGGCGTCGGACCGGGTTCGCCGCTTCATCGTGTGAAGACGGCGCCGGCCTGGCCGCAAGCGCAGCCTGATGTCTGCCGACAAGAATACGGCATGGGCCCAGAGGTTCAACCGAAACCGTCACCATAGGCGACTTGCGAAACAGATGCGGCGGTCGCACCTAGCC
>NZ_JMQR01000094.1:0-12036 GCF_000698025.1 Brevundimonas sp. EAKA
CGACCAACTCGACCTCGACGGACTCGTCGACGTAGTTGAACTCCTTGAGTTTGAACTTCGACTGCTGAAGGAAGAAGATCAGCAGGGCGAACAGGAGGGTGACGATCAGAAGGCAGACGATCAGTACGGGGTAGGAAACCCCCATGAAGCCCTTCTTCTTGGGTACGTCGTAACGACTGCGATGATATGCGACGTCTGTCATTCTATCTCCGCACTCTAGCTCGTCGCCTGGTCTTCGCCGACCAGTGCAACGCTGTAGAAGCCGTTATCCTGCAAAGCGTTCATGACCTGCATGAAATCACCATAGCGGGTGTTTTGGTCGCCCCGAATGAAGATCCGCTCATCGGCCGGGTTCCGGGATCCGATCTGCTTCAGCAGATCTTCGCCCAGAGAGCCGACGCTGGTCGGGAAGTCGCCCACAAAGACGTCGCCGTCGTTCTGGATCGAAATATAGACCGGCTTGGGCGGGTTCGGAGCCGCCTTAGCGACGGCGATTGGCAACTCGACCGGCACCGACACGGAAGCGAGCGGAGCCGCGACCATGAAGATGATGAGGAGGACCAACATGATGTCAACGAAAGGCGTGACGTTGATATCGCTGTTGGCCTCGACCTTGTTGCCGCCGCCGCCCGATTTAATCTTGGCGGCCATCCGTCTTACGCCCCCTTGTCGAGCTGACGCGAGATGCCGTTCAGCAGCTCGGCGGCGAAACCATCGGCGCGGGTGCCGTAGGCGGCGATGCGCGTGTTGAAGTAGTTATAGAAGACAACGGCCGGGATAGCGGCGAACAGGCCGATACCGGTGGCCAGCAGGGCCTCGGCGATACCCGGAGCAACGACGGCCAGGTTGGTCGTGTTGGATTCCGCGATGCCGATGAAGGAGTTCATGATGCCGTAAACGGTGCCGAACAGACCGACGAACGGACCGATCGAGCCGACCGAAGCCAGGAACTGCTGGCCGCCCGACAGGCGCAGGGCCAGACCGGATTGAACGGCGGCGACGGCGGCCTGGGCACGGCCCAGGGCCGAGTCGAGGTGATCGCCGGTGACCGAGAGACCGGCCTGACGCGACATTTCGACTTCTTCGGTCGCCGCAGCGGCCATGTCGGCCAGCGGGTTGCCGTCGAACTCTTCTTGCGTCGAGACGGCGCGCATGTCCGCGATGGTGCGGGCGCCGCGGAAGTTTTCGAGGAAGTTGTCGGTCTTGCGGTTCAGCGCGCCAAACTCGAACAGTTTGATGAGCAGCAGGGTCCAGGACAGGATCGAGGCCAGCAGCAGGCCGATCATGACGACCTTAACGATGACGGTCGCTTCCATGAACATGGAGATCGGGGTGATGCCGGCGCCGTGTCCGCCGCCGACGGACTCGTTCATGGTTTGCGGGTTGGCCGCGTCGGCGGCCGGAGCCATCGCCGTCGGGGCTGCTGCGGGTGCAGCGGCCGGGGTCGGCTCGGCCGGGGCCTGGGCCAGGACCGGCGAGCTCGCCATCAGCACGGCGGCGCCGGCCATGGCGAGAAGGATGTTCGTCTTTTTGCTGTTCAGCATAATTCGCCAGTTCCTGCTTGGTCTGACTCGTGGAACCAAAGGTGCGGCCGTGTCAAAGAGCCGCCCCCCAACCTGAAAATGTTTCCTTCAACGCCCCGCGTCCCATCGGGATCATCCAGGCGCTGAATTCTTTGATGGAGACGCATCCGGTTTCCCGCACCGCCCCCGTATTCGAACCGCCGGAGAACACGTCTCCTAAGAATCCGTCTGACGCCTTTGTGGGAGGACGTCCTACCCCCTTTGGCGAACCCTTACCGGAGCGTCAAGGGAGAACAGCCGGATTTCACCCGCCGGGCGAAGTTCGAGCAAGTCTTGCTCCTTTCGACCGCCAGCAGGCCGGAAAGCGACACTTTTGTGATGATTTCGCCGCGATTAGCGCAAGCTTGTTCGAAAGCCATAATCCGGAGGAGTTTTTTACTCCTCTGAGAGCGTTTCTCAGATCATCCGCCCCCAAAGCAGTCGATCAGCATCGTTTCAGATGACATCGTTCCATGGAACGAGACGCTTAGGCTTGGTCATTTCAGGGAAGGTCGGCGCGCCGACGAAAGATGGTGCCTGGAGGCGGGTTCGAACCACCGACACGCGGATTTTCAATCCGCTGCTCTACCAGCTGAGCTATCCAGGCGCCGACGCGGCGTCGCGAGAGGCGGGTCTATAGGCGAGCCGTTTCCGCCTGTCCAGCGTCGTTTCAGTCCTTTTCGCCATCATCTTCGGCACCCTCGTCCAGGGCGGCCGGGATGGCGTAGCCGCCCGTGAACCAGCGCTGCAGATCCACTTCCGAGCAGCGGCGCGAGCAGAACGGCTTGTACTTGGGATCGGCGTCGGCCTTGCGGCAGATCGGGCAGGTGCTCATCGATCAGGTCCTTCGATACGTCCACACCCGCGCCGCACATCGGCGTCGGCCCTCACCGAGGCGCGCGGCCCCATCCGGGCGGCCAGGGGGCCAAGAAGCGCGGCCTCGTCCGGCGCACAGCGCGCGACGACGCGCGCAGACCGGGTGTCGGACAACAGTCGTCGGCGCAGCGCCCGGGCCAGGGCCAGGACTTCAGTCTGGACCGACGGCCGGCGGCCGGCCTCGAACAGGATCTCTTCTATAGGGGTCCGCCGCCAGGGCAGCGACATCTGCAACAGGCCGAACCGGCTGATCGGGCCGAACACGGCCTGGGGTTCGTGGGAGAAGGCCGCGCGGGCCGCCTTGTCCCCGGCGGCCGCGTCCTCCGCATCGCCGACCAGGTCGACGACGATCAGCCCGCCCCAGTTCCGCAGGCTGATCAGCCGCGCGGCCTGGTTCAGCCCCAGGCGATTCGCCGCCGCCCGCGCCTGTTTCGGATCACGCCCCGTCCCGGCCGTATGATCAATGTCGACGGCGATCAGGGCGCGGGTGCGTTCGATGGCGAGGTCGACGCCGTGGGAGTTGAAGACATGGCGGGACGCCAGAGCCTCTTCCTCCGCCTCCGTCACCGCGTCGATGGCGGCGAGGCCCGTGGTCAAGCCCCCGCCTCCGGCGAGGTCCCGCAGCTGGGCGGCGATGCTGGGCGCGGCCTCCAGCAGGCGGGGCGCCCCCTCCCCCGGCCCAAGGCGGCGCAGAACCGCGCCCTTGCCGGCGCGCGGCTCGGCGACGACCGTCGCCTCCAGCCGTTCGCCCTGGGTCAGACGTTCATTGCGATGGAAGGGCAGAAAGGCCGGCGCGCCGGCGCCCAGATCGACGAAGGCGCCGCGCAGGCCGGGATTGATCTCGGTCACCCGGCCGACGGACCGTGCGCCCAGGCGATGCTGGGGCAGATCGCCGTCACGATGGATCAGCAGATGAGTATAGCGGCCGTCACGCAGGACCGCGCCGCGGGTCTCGCCCGGCGCCTCGTCGAGGAAGACCTCGATCTCGCCGCTCATGCCCGCCAGCCGACGCCATGCAGCAACTGCACCGCCTCATAGAGAGGCAGGCCCATGACGGCGGGATGGCTGCCGACGATTCGTTGAATGAAGGCCCCGGCCGGGCCCTGGATGCCATAGCCCCCGGCCTTGCCGCGCCAGTCGCCGGTGGCGACATAGGCGGCGATCTCGTGGTCCGACAGGGGCTTGAAGCTGACGCGGGTCTCATTGACCCGCGACGAAAGCTTGCCGTCGCGCACGACGGCCACGCCGGTGAAGACCCGGTGATTGCGGCCGGACAGCAGTTTCAGGAACCGCGTCGCCTCAGCCTCGTCCGCCGCCTTCTCCAGGAAACGTCGTCCCACGGCGACCACCGTGTCGGCGGCGATGACCACCGCGTCGGGCCGTCGCGCCGCAACCACCTGGGCCTTGGACGTGGCCAGACGTTCGGCGAGGCGCGGCGGCGTCTCGCCCTTCAGCGGCGTCTCGTCGATGTCGGCGGGATCGATATGGTCGGGCGTGATCCCGACCTGCGCCAGCAGTTCGATGCGGCGCGGACTGGCCGAGGCCAGCACCAGCTCAGGCCGGCTCATACGAGCCGTCCCTTACTTGAAGCGATAGGTGATGCGACCCTTGGTCAGGTCGTAGGGGGTCATTTCCACCAGAACCTTGTCGCCGGCCAGCACGCGGATGCGGTTCTTGCGCATCTTGCCCGCCGTGTGGGCGATGATCTCGTGGTCGTTCTCGAGCGTCACGCGAAATGTGGCGTTCGGCAGCAATTCGCTGACGGTGCCGGGAAACTCGAGCAGTTCTTCCTTAGCCATGCGGCCTCTCACGCCCGTTGAATATGCGTTCGACCCCACGCCGGGCGGGCGCGAGGGGCGGAATGGAGGGGCCTAATGCCCGAAAATGCAGAGATAGTCGAGGTCAGCCGCGACGGTAGAGGGCGCACAAGAGCGTAAACAGCCGTCGCGCCGTCTCGTGATCGACGATGATCTTGCCGTCCAGCCGCGTCTTCAGCTGTTCGGCCCCCTCGTTGTGCAGGCCGCGCCGGCCCATGTCGACCGATTCGATCTGGCTGGCCGACGAGCCGCGCAGGGCCTCGTAATAGCTGTCGCAGATCATGAGATAGTCCCTCAGCACCCCCTTCAGGGGCGTCAGGCTGATGGCGTAGGTGCGGGTGAAACCTCCGCCGTCGATGTCGAACACCAACCGGTTGTCCTGCAGCGACAGTTTCAGCCGATATCGCCCGCCCCCCTCTGCATCGTCAGGCGCGCCGACGGGTTCGAAACTGTTCTTCTCGACCAGGTCGAAGATGGCGACGCGGCGTTCGTGCTCGATCTCGGCGGTGGCGGCGGGAAGCGTGACCGTGTCCAGCTCAACCGAGACCAGCTTGTGGACGCCGCTCATGCCGGGCTCCCTTCATCGTTTTCAGGCGCGTTCAGAGGGACCGCATCCAGATGCGTCGGGGCGATCCGCGCCGGCCAGCGCTCCGAGATGTCGGTCACCACGGCGTCCAGGCATTCGACGTCGATCCTCAGATCGCCGCCGCCGGCGAACATCAGGATCACCCGCCCGCCCGGCGCCTCGGTCGGCATGAAATCCAGGGCCAGCAGTTCCAGCGAGGCGTCGGGGCTGCGCGACAGGCGCCGGCTCTTGACCGCCAGCACGTCCCCGAACTGCATGGCGCACATCACCCGCGTCCCGCCGCACTCCCAGCAGAAGCGGCTGAAGGCGATGGTCAGGGTGCGGGCGCCCTTTTCCCAGACGATGTCGACCGGCCGCAGGATGGCGTCCTGAAGCGCGGCGGAGATGATCTGCAGATCGTCGGCGTCCTCGGCCAGCAGGCGCAGCGGTTCTACCGGCGCCTTGGCTTCCGTGACGACGCCGTCGATCTCAGTGCTCATCACCTGTTCCTTTAATCCGTCGGATATCCGCCCCGCACGCGCCCAGCTTCTCCTCCAAACGCTCGAACCCGCGATCCAGATGATAAACCCGGCCGACCGTCGTCTCGCCCTCGGCGACCAGGCCGGCGATGACCAGGCACATGGAGGCCCGCAGGTCGGTGGCCATCACCTGGGCCCCGTGCAGCCCCTCGACCCCCTTGACCTGGGCCTCGCCGGCGTGAACCGAGATCTCTGCCCCCAGCCGGGCCAGTTCCGGCACATGCATGAACCGGTTCTCGAAAATGGTCTCGCGCACGGTGCTGACGCCATCGGCCGTGGTCATGAGGGCCATGAACTGGGCCTGCAGATCGGTGGCGAAGCCGGGATAGATGGCGGTCTCGATATCGACCGCCTGCAACCGCACCTTCGGATCGCGCTTGATCAACACGCCGTCGGCGGTCGGCGACACCTCGACGCCCGCCTCGATCATCTTGTCGGTCAGGGCCCCGATCAGTTCGGCCCGCGCCTTGGTCAGACGCACCTCGCCCCCCGCCATGGCGGCGGCGACGGCGTAGGAGCCCATTTCGATTCGGTCGGGAATCACCGACCAGGTCGTTCCGTTCAGCGACGAGACGCCGGTGATGGTCAGGACGTCAGTGTCGATCCCCTCGATCTTCGCCCCCATGGCGGTCAGGCAGCGGGCCAGGTCGCCGATCTCGGGCTCGCGCGCGGCGCGGCGCAGCACGGTCGTGCCCTGGGCCAGCACCGCGGCCAGCAGGGCGTGTTCGGTGGCGCCGACCGAGACGAAGGGAAACTCGATCTCAGCGCCCTTCAGACCCGACGGAGCCTTGGCGGTGACATAGCCTTCATCCAGTTCGATCTCGGCGCCGAGCGCGGTCAGGGCCTGGAGGTGCAGATCCACCGGACGGGCGCCGATGGTGCAGCCGCCGGGCAGCGACACCTTGGCCTCGCCCGTGCGGGCCAGCAGCGGGCCCAGCACGTTGAACGAGGCCCGCATCTGCCGCACCAGATCATAGGGGGCGAAGGTCGAAGTCAGGGCCTTGGCGTGGAACAGACTCTCCTGCCCGTCCGCCCCATCCCGTTCCGTCACCTCGATGCCGAACTGGCGCAGCAGTTGGCCCAGGAAGCGGGTGTCCGCCAGACGCGGCATATTGGTCAGCAGCAAGGGCTGATCCGTCAGGATCGAGGCGGCCATCAGCTTGATGGCGGAATTCTTGGCGCCGCTGACGGGAATATCCCCGAAAAGCTGGGCGCCGCCCTGAATGGCGATGCTGTCCATGACGTCCTTAAGCGCGCCCGAAGCAAACGCCTCGGGGGGAGGGTTCTCTAGCAAGCCGGCGCGCGCTTGCCAAAGGGCGGAACGGGCGCGTGCCGATGACTTTCAGTTGCTGTCTTTTGGCGGGGCGGGCGTGCGGGCCGGCGCCTTGCGACGTCGCAGGTTGGCGCGCAGGGCCGAAGCCAGGCGGATGGCCCGGTCCGCCTTGGCCCGTTCGACCTCCGACGGCGCCGAAATCTCGGGGGGCGAGGCCGCTGCGGCGGCGGGCGGCGTGTCGGCGTCAGGCGGGGGACGAGTCATGCCCGGATCATGCCGCGATCAGGAGCCGTGTCCAAACTTTCTTTCAGATCGTCAAAAAGCCGCTTCCCTCCCCGGAAGGGTTTGGCTATACGGCCGCTTCCTCAGTCGGGGCCGCCGTAGCTCAGTGGTAGAGCGCATCCTTGGTAAGGCTGAGGTCGTGGGTTCGATTCCCCCCGGCGGCACCATCTGAGACTGAAAAGGCCCGGCGCAAGCCGGGCCTTTTTGTTATGCGCGATCAGGAGAAGACCGGCATGATCGACACGCGGAAGACGGAGCCGCGCAAGCTGGGCTGGGCGCTGGCCGCCCTGCTCGTCACCGGAAACATGATCGGCTCGGGGGTCTATCTGCTGCCCGCCTCCCTGGCCTCGATCGGCAGTTCCAGCATGGTCGGCTGGGTCGTGGCCGCAATCGGCGCCCTGCTGCTGGCCGGGGTCTTCGCGGGCCTGGGGCGCAGGCTGCCCGCCGCCGACGGCCTGTCGGGCTATGCCGAACAGGGACTGGGTCGGTTCTTCGGCTATCAGGCCTCGATCGGCTACTGGGTCGGCAACTGGCTGGGCAATGTCGCCATCGCCGTGGCCGCCACCGGCTATCTGGCGCATTTCTTCCCGGTGCTGGCGGAACGCTGGCCCAGCGCGATCTGCAATATCGCCCTGCTGTGGCTGACCACCTTCCTCTATATGGCCGGACCGCGCGCCGTGGCGCGTTTCGGCGGTCTGTCGCTGGGAATCGGCCTGATTCCCCTGGCCATAGCCGCCGTCGCCGGCGCCATGGCCTTCGATCCCCAGATTTTCGCCGCCTCCTGGTCGCCGGACGGCGCCGGGCTGGCGGCCAGCGTGCCCGCCTCGATGGCCCTGATCTTCTGGGCCTTCCTCGGCTTCGAGAGCGCCGGGGTCGTGGCCCAGCGCCTGAAGAACCCCGAGCGCGACGTCGGCCGCGCCACCTTCGCCGGGGTCGGCCTGGCGGCGGTCATCTATATCGCGGTCAGCGCGGCGATCTTCGGGGTGATTCCGGCCGCTGAATTGGCGAAATCCAGCAGCCCCTTCGCCGATGTCGCCGCACGGGTGATCGGCGGCGGCGCGGCGGGCTTCGTCGCCGTCTGCGCCATCGCCAAGACCCTGGGCACCCTGGGCGGCTGGATGATGCTGACCGGCGAGACCGCCCGCGCCGGGGCCCGCCAGGGCTTCCTGCCCCGCGTCTTCGGCCGGGGCGCCCTGACCCCGCCCGCCAATCCGCTGATCCACGGCGGCCTGATGACCCTGATGGTGCTGATCAGCGCCCAGCCGCGCCTGGCCGGCCAGTTCAGCCTGCTGATCGGCGCGACCACCGTGCTGTTCCTGGTCGTCTACGGCCTGTGCTGCGCCGCCCTGTTCCGGTTCAGCGACCGCTGGCCCGCGCGCCTGGCCGCCCTGGGCGGACTGGGCTTCTGCGGCTGGGCGGTCGTGATGTCGGGCTGGACCTTCCTGGGCATCGCCCTGGCCTTCTTCGCCGCGACGACAGTGGGATGGGCGTTTGTTCGCAAGACGAACGATCCGACGGAGATGTCTGTTTAGGGACTTCGGGCGGACGTCAAGGACTTCAGCCAAGGGTGGGAAAGGAACAGCAACCTGCTGAGTGCGTCTCCAGGAAGAGGGCTCGCCGCAGCGCCTGATACTGTTTGAAGGTGGTGTCGCCGAACGCATCGTCGCGGCTCGCGGGAAGATCCTCGTAAGCGATCTGCCCTCCAAACTGACTGCTGGTCAGGTCGATGCGTGTGTCGTCTATCAGATTATAGAAGTGATAGTTCGGTCCCACTCTGGTCTTAAGGATGCGACCGCCAAGCAAGTCGTTGACCACCAGCGCCGTAACACTGCACTGGCCAAGAGCTGGGTTATCGCGCGTCCATGTGGTCGCTGTCTCCACCGACCACGCAGATTTCAAACGTCCTTCAAGTTCGTTTAGCGCCAGCGCCATAATTCGATGGTCTCACCGTAGGCGAGTGTCCGCAACAGATCGATTGGCGGCTTCAACGACCAGCCAAAAACCGGACTAATCGATACAAGCCTCAGTCGTAGGCCGACAGCCCCCGCCGCCACGAATCGCGCTCATCGGCGTCCTTGTCCTTGCTCCAGCTGAACCCCATCGACAGCGACTTGCTGGTCGAATCGGCGCCGTAGCCGCGGCCGGACCAGCCGCCGTAGGGAGAATAAAAGCCCGGCCCGCGCAGGCCGTATCCACCGCTATAGCCGTAACCCCAGGGTTCGTTGCGGCCCTCGCGATAGGCCAGGTCCAGCCGCCCGTTTTCGCCGACCGGCAGGGACACCGCCGCGCCATAGCTGCGGTAACCGCCCGTGCCGATGCCCGCCTCGACCATGCCGTGCATCTGGCGGTCGTCCTGAGGGCCGGGCGCGGGGGCTTCGTCGAAGCTGGCGCCGGGAGTGCGGCTGTCGATCCAGTGCTGGATCTGCTGTTCAGTGGTCAGGCCGTGGGGCGCGGCGTCCTGGGCCGTGGGGGCGGCGACGGCGGCCTCGGGCGCGGCGGCCATGGCCTGGGCCAGGGTCGGAGCGTTCGAGGGCGCGGTCGTGACCACGCCGTCGGGATCGCCGCCCGACATCGCGCCCGGCATCGTCAGAGCCATACCCGCCAAGAGTCCTGCGATCAGCATGCGCCGCCTCCGTTCGAAATCATCCTAGCACAGCGAATGCGGCCAAGGTCAGGCGTCACCGTCGCCGCGGTGCAACGGATCCGGCAGGGGTTCGCCCTCGGCCACGAAGCTCAGGGCCACCGAGTTGATGCAGTAGCGGTTGCCGGTCGGCGGCGGGCCGTCAGGGAAGACGTGGCCCTGGTGGCTGCCGCAGCGGGCGCACTGGGTCTCGATGCGGACCATGCCGTAGCTGGTGTCGCGGATTTCATGGACATGGGCCGGATCGACCGGCTCGGTGAAGCTGGGCCAGCCGGTGCCGCTCTCGAACTTGGTGCGGCTGCGGAACAGGGGCAGGCCGCATTCGCGGCAGCAGAAGACCCCGGCCCGCTTCTCGCCCAGCAGGGTGCCGCAGAAGGGCGCCTCGGTGCCGTGCGACAGCAGGACGCGCTTCTCCTCGGGGTTCAGGTCGGCTTCCAGCCGGGCGCGTTCGGTGTCGTCCGGCGGGGTCAGGTCATAGCCGGAGGGCGAGCGCAGGCGGTCGGACGGGGGGGCGAGATCGGTCATGACCTCCAAATAAGAAGGGGCGGGCCGAGGTTCCACCCCTGCCCGCCCCCGCAGTCCATTCGATCCGGACGATTTTACTGGAACAGAGTTCCCACCCAGGCGCGGACAGCGGCCTCGTCGGTCGGATCGCCGGTGTAGGCCAGGCCCTGGGCCGGGGTGAAGGGCATGTCATTGCCGCGCTGGCGGGTCATCCAGGCCTTGTGACCATAGCTGAGGTCCGCATAGTTCGACGGCAGGCGCAGGACGGTGGGCTCGATGAAGATCGAGTCCTCGGCCGTCACCGATCCGGCCAGGCGCACGTTCGGCAGACGGGTCAGCAGGTCCAGCGTGTCCAGGCAGCCGCTGGTGCAGCCGCCGTCCACCAGAACGATCACCGGACCGGCGACCGGATTGGCCGTGCCGGCGTCCGGAACCGACGGGCGGCCCGGCAGGGTGAAGGTCGCCTGACCGGCGGCCAGGGCCGAGTCGAAGGCGGCGACGATGGCCTGGGTCTGTTCGATGACCGCGCCCGATTCCTGTACGAAGCGCGGATCGGCCTGCATGCGGTTCAGGGTGTCGACGAACCACTGACGGTTGGCCGGGGTGGCGCGATAGGTGATGGAGCCGGCCTCGGGCTGGCGGCTGACGGTGAACTCGGGCGTCCAGATCCGGTTGGCCAGGCCATAGCCCCGGCCCGTGGCGTTCAGCGACGCGCCATTGGCGCCCCGCAGGTCGATGACAAAGCCCTGAGGCCCGCGGAGGGCGGCCAACTGGCCTTCGACCGCAGCATAGAAGGCGTCCCAGCCCGCTTCGTCGGCCAGACTATGGACATGGACCCAGGGACGGCCGTTGACCGTCTCGATCGCCAGGGGATTGGCCGGCGGCATATAGACGGTGGCGCGATAGGCGGTTTCCAGCGCTCCGGCCTCGACGGGTTGGGGCTGCATCTGGAACTCACGCTCCCGACGGCCGACCTTGAAGGTGCAGAGCGACGGCACGCCGCTGGTCAGCGGATTGTTGCGGTTCCACAGCAGATAGGGGGCCGTGCGGACGCGGCCGGCCTCGGTCGTCAGATCGCCTTCCCAACGGTCCAGACGTTCGTCAGCCAGTTGCGCCGCAGTCTTGTCGCCGCATTTCACCAGGGTCGAGCCGACCGGCGGAAGGCTGCGTACGCCGGGCTTCACATAGGAGACCACATATTCGCCGTTGCGCCACGCCGTCGTCAGACCCGGCCAGCCGATGGCGAAATAGGGACCCAGACCTTCATAGGTGGGGCGGGTCGCGATGTTCGAATCGCGGAAACCGTTGGCGTAATAGCGCAGCAGATAGGCGTGGCTGTCGCCGCTGTTGACGCGGCCCGCCTTGCTCTGGGCGTCGGCCAGGCCGATGTCGATCCAGGCCCGGAAGGCCTCGCCCGGCGCGCCGGGCACGACGGCGGCGGGGTGATTGGCGGCCAGGACGTCATGGACCGTCTGCAGGTCCTGCTGCGCAAGGGCGCGGAAATCCTGGGCGGAGGCGGCGCCGGCGGCCAGTGTCAGGGACACGACGGCGGCCGAGGCGGCGGCGATCAGGCGGTTCATGGAGGCTCCTAGGCTTGGGCGATAAGCTGGCGCCGTCGTTAAACCTTATGCCTCCCACGCTTGCCAACCCCCGCCGCCGTCCTTTCGCCCAAATGTCATACCGATTGCGGCGAAGCGGCGCAGGTCAGAGGGGGGAAGCCGTTTCGACGGTCGCGCCGAAAAGATGATGAAAACTGGTCTTCAGCGCCGCGTCCGCCTCGTCCATGGTGGCCAGAACGCCCAGATCGACCAGGCTGGTGACCCCGTGCTCCTGGATGCCGCAGGGCACGATGCCGCCGAAATGATCCAGATCCGGCTCCACGTTCAGGCTGACGCCGTGGAAGCTGACCCATTTGCGCACCTTGACGCCGATGGCGGCGATCTTGTCCTCACGGCTCCAGCCCGCGCCCTTGCGCTC
>NZ_JMQR01000095.1:0-11995 GCF_000698025.1 Brevundimonas sp. EAKA
GTGGTGGAGGGGGCTGGGGGCGCGGCCGGCGCCCGAAGCAGTCGCACCCGCCGTCGGCCTCGACGATCAGTCGCGGCCCCGTCCCGTGATCCTGCGCCAGATCCGCTTGCGCGCCTCGACCACCGACACCCCCAGCAGGGCCGCCGTGGTCCAGAACAGGGCCTCGGTCGTCACCGCCGCGACGAGGACCAGGGTGATGCGCGCGCCGCGATCCAGATCCAGATAGAGGCCCAGCCCGAACCCGGCCCAGGCGCATACCGCCGCCACCAGCAGGGCCGCCGCCAGGGCCTTCAGGAACCCCTTGCCCCGCGTCAGCACGCCCTTTTTCGGCGTCTCCACCGTCCCCGTTTCGATCGTCATGGCGAACTCCTTTGTTTTTCGACGCCTGACCTGAAAGTCTCGGCCCTTCCTTGAGTCTTTCATCCCGACCGACGATTCTTTCACGGAGACCGCCGCGCTTGGGACGCGACCAGACCTTTGAAGCCCTGCTGGCCGAGCACGGCGGCATGCTGCGCCGCATCGCCTCGGCCTATGAGGCGGATCGCGAGCGGCGGCGCGAGCTGGAGCAGGACATATTGCTGGCCGTCTGGCGCGCCCTGCCCAAACACCGGGGCGATGCGCCCTTGCGCCATTTCATCGCCCGCGTGGCCCACAACCGCGCCGTCACCCATGTGGCGCGCGAGGCGGCCGAGCCGCGTCGCCAGCCTCTGGACGAGGCCGCCCCTTCGGACGCCCCCACCCCGCACGAGGCGGCCGAGACGCGGGATCTGCACGACCGGCTGGGCCAGGCGGTGCGCGCCCTGCCCCTGTCGCTGCGCCAGCCGGCGCTTCTGACCCTGGAAGGCTTCGCCCCGGCCGAGATCGCCGACATGCTGGGCCTGAACCCCAACGCCGTCTCCATCCGCCTGACCCGCGCCAAGGCGGCGCTGCGGGAGGCCCTGAACCCCACACCGTCCCAAGAGGTCCGCCCATGACCCGCCCCGATGACGACTGGACCGACCTGACCCAGGCCTGGACCGAGACCCCCGACCCCGAACCCCGGCTGGACGCCGGCTTCATCCGGTCGCTGCGCCGCCGCGACCGGATGGCGCGGCTCAACTTCTGGCTAGAGATGGGCGGCGGGGTGGTCGTGCTGGCGGCCATGGGCTGGGCCGCCTATCGCGGGATTCCTCTGCCCGCCGTGGGCGCCGCCCTGGCCTTCGCCCTGTTCGCCCTGGGGATGACGCTTTGGTCGCGGCGCGGCGATCCCGGCCTGTTGACCGACACGCCCCAGGCCGTGCTGCGCTCGGCCCTGGGCCAGGCCCGCACCGGCTATCGCTGGGCCCTGTCCGGCGTCGCCATCAGCCTGGCGGGCATGGTCTTCCTGATCCTCATGCTGTGGGTCGTTGAGCCCGCACGGGATCAGCCGGGGGCCGTGGTCGCCGGCGCCGGCGTCTTTCTGGCGGTCTGTATCGGCTTTTACCTGCGTCACGCCCGGCTGTGCCGCCGCCGCATGGCCGCCCATCAGGCGGCGCTGGAGGCCCTGACGGAAACGGCGCCGGACCCGGCTATGCGACCTTGAGGAACAGCACCCGCGCCGCGCCATAATCCCGCGCATCCAGCCGCTGATAGCCGGGGGTGTCGATGTCCGGCTCGTCCGACCCGCGCTCGAACACCACCAGGGCGCCGGGCTTCAGCCAGTTGCCCTCGATCAGCCGAACCAACGTCTGCTCCCCCAGCCCCTTGCCATAGGGCGGGTCCAGGAAGGCGATGTCGAAGGCCTCGCCGTCCGACCCGGGCCGAACGCCCAGGTCCGTCGCGCTGCGCCGATGCACCCGCGTGCGCCCCATCACCCCATAGGCGTCGGCGTTCTCGCGGATCGCGCCCCGCGCCCCGTCATCGGTCTCGACGAACAGGCAGAAGCCCGCCCCCCGACTGATCGCCTCGAACCCCAGGGCGCCCGATCCGGCGTACAGGTCGATGACCCGCGCGCCGTTCAGGCTCTCGGCCCAGGCGGCGTGTTCCAGGACGTTGAACACCGCCTGCCGCGCGCGGTCGGAGGTCGGGCGCGTGCCCTGCCCCTCCGGCGCGACGATGGCCCGCCCCTTCAGGCTTCCCGCAACGATCCGCAAGCCTCAGCTCCGCGGCGTGCGGGGCTTGCCCCCCGGCGCGCGGCCGCTGGTGCCCGAAGGCCCGGCCGGCTTGCCGCCGCCGGTCCGTGGCGGCCGGGTTTCGCGTCCGCTGGGCGAGGCTGCGCCGAAGCCGCGCGGCTTGAACTCGCGCTTGCCGGCGTCAGCGCCCGCCGTGCGCGGCTTGTACTCGCGCTTGGGCCCGTCGCTGCTGCGGGCCGGAGCCCCCTCGCGGGGCTTGAAGGCCCGTGCGGGACGATCACCCTCCTCGCGCGGCTTGTAGGTGCGGGCCGGGCGTTCGCCGTCGGTCGGCGCGCCCTCGCGCGGTTTGAAGCTCTTCTTCGGATGGCCGGTCTTGGGCGCGGCCTTGGCCCAGCCTTCCTTCTTCGGCGGCCGCTCGCGGCGCTCGACCGCATCGGCCTGGGCCGTCTCGGCGGCGCGGACGCGGCTGGGCTTGCGCGACGGGTCAGACATGGCCGAGCCCGAGCGTCCCTTGACGATCGGCGTCGAGACCCGGCGACCGGGGATGGGCGCGGGCGTCTCGACCGTATTGCCGGTCGGCAGGTTCTCGGGCCGGATGTAGTCGGCCAGCAGCTCGCGGATTACGCGCGGCCCGACCTCTTCGACCGAGCCGATGGGCAGGACGTCGAGGCGGAACGGACCATAGGCCAGGCGGATCAGCCGATTGACCGTCAGCCCGACCGATTCCAGCACCTTGCGGACTTCGCGGTTCTTGCCCTCGGTGATCGAGACCGAGATCCACAGGTTGGCCGGCGCGCGACCATCCTCGGACTTGCTTTCCTTGGCCTTGTCCAGCGTCGCCTCGATCGGACCGTAGGAGACGCCGTCCACGACCACGCCGTCCTTCAGCTTGTCCAACTGTTCCTGGGTGATCTTGCCCCGCGCCCGCGCCCGGTACTGACGCACCAGCGAGGTCGCCGGCAGTTCCAGCGCCCGGCTCAGTTCGCCGTCGTTGGTCAGCAGCAGCAGGCCCTCGGTCGCCAGGTCGAGCCGCCCGACCGAGATCACGCGCGGCAGACCCGCCGGCAGGGCGTCGAACACGGTCGGCCGTCCGGTCGGATCGCTGTGGCTGGTCAGCAGACCGGCCGGCTTGTGATAGCGCCAGACGCGCGTCGCCTGGGTCGAGCCGATGGGCTTGCCGTCGACCGTGATCACGTCGTCGCGGGTCACCAGGGTGGCCGGCGTGTCCAGGATGCGGCCGTTGACCGCCACCTTGCCCAGGCCGATCAGCCGCTCGACCTCGCGGCGCGAGGCGATGCCGGCGCGGGCCATGGTCTTGGCGATTCGCTCGGCGCGCAGCGGCGTGTCGCTCTTGCCCGCATTGGACGACGGCTTGCCGTCCTTGCCGGCGCGCGGCCGATCTCCCCGGTCCGGCTTGTCGCCGAACCGCTTGGGGCCGTCTTCGCGAGGGCTGCGCGGCTTGTCGCCGAAGGAGGTCTTCCCGTCGCCGCTCTTGCGAGGACCGGAGGATTTAAAGGGCCGGGGCGACCGTTCGTCTTGACGGGCGCGGGGCTTCTTGTCGTTGTCGTCTGTATGGCGGACCATGATGAGCGGTTCATGCGCATGGCGCTGGACCAAGCGCAAGCGGCGGCGGACGCAGGAGAGGTGCCTGTGGGCGCAATTCTTGTCGATCCTGCCTCAGGTGAGGTAATTTCGACCGGCGCCAACGGTCCGATTGCGGCGCACGACCCCACCGCCCACGCCGAGATCGTCGCCATGCGGCGCGCGGCGACGGCGCTGGACAACTACCGACTGACCGGCCTGACCCTCTATGTGACGCTGGAGCCCTGCGCCATGTGCGCCGGCGCCATCAGCCATGCCCGAATCGGCCGCGTGGTCTGGGCCGCCGACGATCCGAAGGGCGGCGCCGTGCTCCACGGCCCCCGCCTGTTCGAACAGCCCACATGCCACTGGCGCCCGACGACGGACTGGGGTCTTCTGGCTGACGAGTCGTCCGGCCTGCTCAAATCCTTCTTCCGTCAACGGAGGGGAACGGCCGCGAGCGGCGCACGTTAGACCGGCGCGCCAAGCGGCGCCGTTGTGAGGATAAGCGTCTTGTTCAAGCCGGTTCCGCCGTCGTCCCTCGTCCACCGCGGCCTGGCCGCCCCCGCCCTTGTCGCCGCCCTGGCGCTTCTGGCCGCCTGCGGCCCCGATCCCGACAAGGCCCCCAGCACCGGCGACGAGGTCAAGGAACGCGCCATCGAGGCCCAGACCGCCCGCCAGCGCACCGGCGCCGAGGTGCAGGACCGCACCCTGAACCGCGTCGTCCACACCGTTTATCTGTGCGACAACGGCGAACGCCTGTCGGTTGACTTCGACAATCCGCGCCAGATGGCGACCATCCGCAACTCGTCCGGCGAGGCCATCGACCTGTACCAGGAACGCGCCGCCGACGGCATCTGGTACCGCGCCTCCAACGTCGATCTGCGTGGCAAGGGCGTCCTCGCCACCTGGTCCGTCCAGGGCCGCCAGCCGACGCAATGCCGAGCGGTGGATTAGGCCAGCGCCGCCAGCCTTCGATCCAGCCCGTCCCGCACCTCGGGCCAGTCTTCGTCGATCACGGCGAACATCGCAGTGTCACGCGCACGCCCTGTCCAAGTGATCTTGTGCTTCCTCAGCACGCCCTCGGCCCTGGCGCCCAGTTTGAGGATCGCCGCCCGGCTTCGGGCGTTGACGGCGTCGGTGATGATCTCGACCCGCACGGCGCCTGCATCGAACGCATGGCCCAGCAACAGCCGTTTGCAGGCCGGATTGATCGCCCCGCCCCGCGCCTCAGGCCGATAGAAGGTCGAGCCGATCTCGCAGCGACGATAGGCCGGGTTGATCTCGTACAGGCTGGTCGTGCCGACCACCGCCCCGTCCAAACGCCGCCGCACGGCATAGGCGATCCGCGTCCCGGACCGCATGGCCGTCAGGGCGCTGTCCCACCAGCCGTCGAAATGCGCGCCCTGGGCCGAGCCGACCATGGCGGCCCAGGCCTCGGGATCGCAGTTCAGCGCCGCACGAACCTCGTCTTTCAGACCGTCCTCGAACGGCTCCAGCCGCACGAACCGATCCTCTAGCGGGACCGGGACGATCCGCATCACGCCGTCGCACCTTCCTCGATCAGGAAGGCGCGCACCTTGTCCGCGTCCATGCCTTTGGACACGAAGGCCTGGCCGATCCCGCGCGCCAGGATCAGGGTCAGGGCCCCGCCTTCGGCCTTCTTGTCGCCGGCCATCAGGGCCAGCAGCCGGTCGGCGCCGAACACGCCCGCCTGATCCAGACGCGTCGGCAGGCCCGCCGCCGCGACCACCGCCTCGACCCGCGCCACATCCTCGGCCGAACACAGGCCCTCGCGCGCCGAATACCGGAAGGCCATGCAGCAGCCCAAAGCCACCGCCTCGCCATGGGCCAGGGCGTCTTCGTCAAACCCCACTTCCGTCTCGACCGCATGACCGAAGGTGTGGCCCAGGTTCAGCAGGGCGCGACGCCCGGCCTCCTTCTCGTCCTCGCCAACCACGGCGCTCTTGATCTCGACCGAGCGGATCACGGCCCGTTCCAGCGCCGCCGGATCGCCCTCGGCGCCCGCCGACCCTTCGCCCGCCAGCCAGTCGAAGAAGCCCGCGTCGCAGATCAGCCCGTGCTTCAGCACCTCGGCCCAGCCGGACTTCACCTGCCGCGCCGGCAGGGTCGCCAGAACGTCGATGTCGGCCAGCACCAGACGCGGCTGATGAAAGGCGCCGACCAGGTTCTTGCCGCGCGGCGTGTCGATGGCCGTCTTGCCGCCGACCGACGAATCGACCTGGGCCAGCAAGGTCGTCGGGATCTGCACGAAGTCGACGCCGCGCATGTACAGCGCCGCCGCCAGTCCAGCGAGGTCGCCGACCACGCCGCCGCCCAGGGCGATCACCACGTCCTTGCGGTCCAGCCCGATCTCCAGCAGCCGGTCCAGCACCCGCTCCAGCTCGGCGAAGGACTTGGAGGCCTCGCCCGCCGGCACGGCCACGATCTCGCTCTTGACGCCCGCCGCCGACAGGGACGCGGTCAGGGCCGCGGCGTGGATCGCCGCAACGGTCTCGTCGGTGACGATGACGGTCCGTCCCCTGGCCAGGGGTGCGATCCGTTCGCCCGCCTGGGCCAGCAGCCCACGCCCCACCACGACCTCATAGGCCGCAAAGGCCCCGCCGCTGACCGGAATGATCGTCATCGCCTCGTCTCCGCGCGCCGTCTGTGGCGCCAGTGCCGGCGCAGGTTCTTGTGAATGGCGTCCACCGCCTGGCCGTGCGAGCCCTGGCCCACGTCCACGGTCACATCCGCCTCGCCATAGATCGGATAGCGGGCTTCGGCCAAGGTCGTCAGCACCGCCAGCGGATCCTTGCCCCGCAACAGCGGCCGGGTGTCGCGCCGCGCCACCCGTTCGGCGATCACCGCCAGATCGGCCCTCAGCCAGACCGTGTCGGCCCGTTCCTTCAGCAGGGCGCGGGTTTCCGCATTCATCATCGCCCCGCCGCCGGTGGCCAGGACAATGGGCGGCCCTTCCAGCAGGCGACGGATCACCCGCGCCTCGCCCGCGCGGAATTCCTCCTCGCCCAGGGCGGCGAAAATTTCGGACACCGTCATCCCGGCCGCCGATTCGATCTCCACGTCGCCGTCGGCGAAGGGCAGTTTCAGCCGGTTGGCCAGCCGCCGCCCCACCGACGATTTGCCCACCCCCATCAGCCCGACCAGGGCTATGGTGCGGCTCGGGCCCGGATTCGCGCGCCGCCTCATCCGGCGGCTCCGGCGGAACGGACGGTCGAAAGGACGGCGAAGGCGGCGGAACGGGCAGGCATGATCGATCAAACCTCTACACCAAGCCCGCCCGCGCGCCAGCCGCCCAGGGACCGGATCGCGTCATGACGCCCCAGATCGAGGCCTTTCTGGAGATGATGGCGGTCGAACGCGACGCCTCGCCCCACACCCTGTCCGCCTACGGCCGCGACCTGGCGGACGCCGAGGCCGCCCTGGCCGAGGCCGGCGGCCTGATGCAGGCCGACCAGGAGGCGCTCGAGGTCTGGTTCGCCGACCTGTCGCGGCGCGGCCTGTCGGCCGCCACCGCCGCCCGACGTCGTTCCTCGGCGCGCCAGTTCTACCGGTTCGCCCTGGCCGAAGGCTGGCGCACGGACGATCCGTCGCGCCGCCTGGACGCGCCCAAGCAAGGCCGCCCCCTGCCCAAGCTGCTTAGCCGCGACGAGATCGACCGTCTGCTGGCCGCCGCCGCCGCCCGCGACGCCGCAGGAGGGCTGCGCCTGGTCGCCCTGGTCGAGATGGCCTACGCCTCGGGTCTGCGGGTCTCGGAGCTGCTGGGGCTCAAGGTCGATGCGGTGCGTCGCGACCCCGCCTATCTGATCGTGCGCGGCAAGGGCGGCAAGGAACGGCTCGCCCCCCTGAACGCCGCCGCCCGCGAGGCGATCAAGGCCTGGCTGACCGCCCGCGACGCCAAGCTCAAGGGCAAAGATGGGCGAAAACCCGCGGCGCCCGACAGCCCCTGGCTGTTTCCCTCGTCCGGCCGCACCGGCCATCTGACGCCGCGCCGGTTCGCCCAGCTGCTGGACGAGGCGGCGCTGGGCGCCGGTATCGACCCCGCCCGCGTCAGCCCCCACGTCCTGCGCCACGCCTTCGCCACCCACCTGCTGGAAGGCGGCGCCGACCTGCGCGTCGTCCAGACCCTGCTGGGCCACGCCGACATCGCCACGACCCAGATCTACACCCACGTCGCCACCGACCGCCTGGCCCAGGTCGTCCAGCAAAACCACCCCTTGGCGCGGGATGATTGACGGCGCATATTCGAGCCATGGGCGAGGATTTCTACGTCAAGGCGATCTGGGACCCCGAGGCCGAAGTCTGGTTCAGCGACTCCAACATCGTTGGCCTCGTGATCCAAACCGCGACGCTGACCGAGTTCGAAGTGCTGGCCCGGCATTTCGCTGCAGAGCTTCTGGCCGAAAATATGAACGTTGTCGGCGACACCCTCATTAGGTTCGAGGCTGCAGCACGTTTCACAGTCGCGGCTCTTCCCTTCCCTCTCCCAGCGGTAGAGGGCTTGAGCGCCCGAGAGCGCAGCGATCGGTCTTGCGCGAAAGGGTGAGGGGTATGGGTGCGAACTCGCCCACCGACAGGCCCTCATCCGGCCCTGCGGGCCACCTTCCCCCCATGGGAGAAGGAAGCGGCTCTGAACCCCGCTTGCCCGGCGGCCTCGACCTCTCTAGTTTCCCCCGCCTTCCCTAGGGGCGGTTTTCCCGCCTGCAGTCCCGGACGCCTTTATGGCCACGCACTATCTCGACTTCGAAAAGCCGATCGCCGATCTGGAAGCCAAGATCGAGGAACTGTCGGCCCTGTCCGAAACCTCGGGCGGCTTCGACGCCGAGATCGCCGGCCTGCGCAAGAAGGCGGAACAGCTTCGCAAGAAGACCTACGCCGGTCTCGATCCCTGGATGAAGACCCAGGTGGCGCGCCATCCGCAGCGGCCGCATTTCATTGACTATGTCGAGAGCCTGTTCACCGACTGGAACGAGCTGCACGGCGACCGCAAGTTCGGCGATGATCAGGCCATACTGGGCGGTCTGGCCCGATTCCGCGGTCGGCCCGTCGTCATCATGGGCCAGGAAAAGGGCCACGACACCGCCACCCGCATCACCCACAATTTCGGCATGGCCCGGCCCGAAGGCTATCGCAAGGCCGTGCGCCTGATGGACCTGGCCGAACAGTTCGGCCTGCCGGTGCTCAGCTTCATCGACACCGCCGGCGCCTATCCGGGCCTGGGCGCCGAGGAGCGCGGCCAGGCCGAGGCCATCGCCCGTTCGACCGAACGCTGCCTGACCCTGGGCGTGCCCTCCATCGCCACCATCGCGGGCGAAGGCGGCTCGGGCGGGGCCATCGCCATCGCCGCCGCCAGCCGCGTGCTGATGCTGGAACACTCGATCTACTCCGTCATCTCGCCCGAAGGCGCAGCCGGCATCCTGTGGCGCGACGGCGCCCGGGCCAGGGACGCGGCCATGGCCATGAAGATCACCGGCCCGGACCTGCTGGCGCTGAAGATCGTGGACCGGCTGATCGACGAACCCGTCGGCGGCGCCCACACCGACCGCGCCGCCGCCATGGCCAATGTCGGCGACGTCCTGGCCGAGGAGCTGAAGGCCTTCGAAGGCCTGTCGCCCCAGCAGATCCGCAAACAGCGCGCCGACCGCTTCTACGCCATCGGCGCGCTTTGACCGAACGGCGTTAACCCCGAATCCATGAAATCAGGTGAAGCTCTCCCCTGACCGGGGCGAAATCTAACCAATCATGGCGACACAGGGCGATTCTCTTCGAGAAAGCGCGGTTTTCAACCTCAGCGGCGCCATCACCATGGTCGTCGACGATTCGCCCTTCTCCCTGACCCTGACGGCGGGCGCGCTGGCCGGTTTCGGCATTCGCCCCGCCTTCACGGTCGGCAGAGGCGCCGAGGCGCGCCGCATTCTTCAGGAGAAGCCGGTCGATCTGCTGTTGGTCGATACCGATATGCCGGACATCGACGGTTTCGAACTGGTGCGCTGGCTGCGTCGGTCAGGGCCCAACCCCAACGCCTTCACGCCCGTGATCATGACCGCCAGCCATATTCGGCGCGGACGCGTCACCGAAGCGCGCGACTGCGGCGCCAATTTCGTCGTCACCAAGCCGTTCAGCGCCGCCATGCTGCTGGAGCGGATCCTGTGGGTCGCGCGCGACAGCCGGCCCTTCCTCGAGGTGGGCGACTATCTGGGACCGGATCGCCGGTTCCGGCACGACGACTATGACGGCGAAGAACGGCGGGCCGACATGATCCGCAAGAAGACCATGGAGTTCGCATGACGGTCATCACCCATGTCCAGCGCAAATCCCGTCTCGCGGAGATGGTGGATCGTCCCGGCGGCGTCAGCGTGGGAGTCGCCCTGGCCCAGGCCAAGGCCAATCTGGACGGGCTGAAGGACCAGGCCCTCGCCATCATATCCGAGAATATCGGCGCCCTGCTGGCGCACCCGACGCCGCCAGCCCCTTCGCACTGGACGACCTGTGCACGGCGGCCAAGGGTCTGTGCGATCTGCTGGACGCCGCGCCGCGCCAGGGCGGGTTCGACTGGCGCATCGCCACGGTCCACGCCCAGGCGATGAAACTGCTGCTCAGCCTGACCCCGGACGCCCCCGGCACGGCCGAGGCCCGCATCGCCATCATGGCCAATCTGAGCGAAGTCCTGAAACGCAAACTGCCGATGTCGCCTCAGTCCCCGGCCTGAGCCGCCTTGCCCGCCCGTGTCTGCTTTCGCCACAGGGCGGCGTATTCCCCGCCCAGCCGCGCCACCAACTCGTGGTGCGCCCCGCGCTCGACGATCCGCCCGGCCTTCAGCACCAGGATCTGATCGGCGTCGGCCACGGTCGACAGCCGGTGCGCCACCACCAGGGTGGTCCGCCCCTGGCTGACCCGGCGCAGGGTCTTCTGGATCGCCGCCTCGGTGCGGCTGTCCAGGGCGCTGGTCGCCTCGTCCAGGATCAGGATGCAGGGATCGGCCAGCAGGGCGCGGGCGATGCCCACCCTCTGGCGTTCTCCGCCCGACAGTTTCAGCCCCCGCTCCCCGACCCGGGTCTCCATCCCGTCGGGCAGACCCTGGATGAAGTCGGACAGTTCCGCCGCCGCCGCCGCCGCCCACACCTGGGCCGCATCGGCGTCCGGCCGGGCGAAGGCGATATTGGCGTAGAGGCTGTCGTTGAACAGGGCCACGTCCTGCGGCACCAGGGCCACCGCCGCCCGCAACGAGCCCTGGGTCACCGTCCGCGCGTCATGCCCGTCGATCAGGACCCGCCCCTCCTGCGGATCCAGCAGCCGCAGCGCCAGTTTGACGATGGTGGACTTGCCCGCTCCCGACGGCCCCACCAGGGCCGTGGTCGTGCCCGGCGCGGCGACGAAGCTGACGTCCTCCAGCCCGCTGGTCCGGGCGTCGTGGCGATAGCCGACCTGCTGGAACTCCACCGAGGCCCCGCGCGCATCGACCGGTCGCGGCAAAGGGACGGCGTCGGCCGCATCCGCCACCTGGGGCGTCAGCCGCGTCACCTTCAGCATCTCCTCCATGTCGATGAAGGACTGGCGGATTTCCCGATAGGCGAAGCCCAGGATGTTCAGCGGCGCATACAGCGAGATCATGATCAGCACCGCCGCCGTCACATCCCCCGGCCCCATCCGCCCGGCGGCCGCCTCGAACCCGGCCATCACCGCCATGACGCCCAGACCCAGGTTCATGATCAGGGCCTGGATGCCGTTCAGCAGGGCCAGCGAACTGTTGGCCTTCAGCGACGCCTGGGCGTAGTCCCCCAGGGCCCGGTCATAGGTCTGGGCCGCCCGGCTCTCGGCCCCGAACGACTTGACCGTCTCATAGTTCAGCAAGGCGTCGACCGAGACGCCGGCCGCCTCGGAATCGGCGGCGTTCATGACCCGGCGATGCTCCAGCCGCCAGTTCGACAGGGCGAAGGTCGCGATCGTGTAGACCACCACCACCGCCACCGCGACCGCCGCGAACCGCCAGTCGTACTTGCCGCCCAGCACCGCCGCCGCCAGCGCCAGCTCCACCCCGGTCGGAACCAGGTTGAAGGCCAGGATGCGCAACAGGAAATCCACCGCCCGCGAGCCGCGATCCATGGTCCGCGACAGGGCGCCCGAGCGTTTGGTCTGGTGGAAATCCAGCGACAGGCTCAGCGCATGGGCGAACACCTCGGCCGCCGTCTTTCTCTGCGCCGCAGACCGCACCGGGGCGAACACCACATCCGACACCTGAGGCGCGACCGACGACAGGAAGCGCACGATGGCCCAGCCTACGGCGAAGGCGGCGAAACCCCAGC